>JAITWN010000045.1 GCA_031285245.1 Chromatiales bacterium
GACCGTGCTGGTCGGCGCATGCCGTTTCTGATCGTCAGTACGCTGGTGTGTGTGGCGTTCACGCTGCTCTTGGCGCGCTTCGGCTTATGGTTGACCGCGATCTTTTTCATCATCGCCAACGTTGCCTATCAGGCCGGCTTGCAGTTCTACGATGCTTTGCTGCCCGAGGTCAGTACGCCCGCGAATCGTGGCCTGATCGGAGGTGTCGGCGTTGGTGTCGGCTACTTCGGCTCTTTCCTTGCGGTGGGGCTTGGCTTCATGCTCGGGAGCGAGGACAAGCCACAGCTTTTTTTCTGGATCGCGCTACTGTTTTTGCTGTTCGCCTTGCCGTGTTTTTTTCTGGTCAAAGAGCGCCCGCGCCCACGCGCAGGAGGGGTGTGGAGCTGGTCAGCGATGCGCGCCTCGACGCGCGAAACGCTGCGTACTCTGCGCAGCGTCGATGAATACCCTGGGTTGCTGCGTTTTCTCATCGGCAGAGTGTTTTATACCGACGCCATCAACACGGTGATCATGGTGATGTCGCTCTACACGGTGAACGTGGCGATTGCGACCGGTTTGGATGAGCAGGCTGGTGAACGCGCGGCGCAGTTGGTGCTGGTCTTTGCCATCGGCTTTGCGGTGTTGGGTGGCTTCTTCTGGGGCTTCGTCACCGATCGCAGCGGACCCAAGCGCACTCTGGAACGAGTGCTGTGGGTATGGATGGTAAGCTTCGTCTTTGCCGCCGCTGTCGGCATTTTCTCGTTACCTCTGCTCTATCTTTATCCGGCAGCGGCAGTCGCTGGATTCGCTATCGGCGGGGTGTGGGCATCAGATCGCCCCTACATGTTGCAGCTGACTCCACCCGATCGCATCGGCGAATTCTACGGTTTATACGGCATGGTCGGCCGCTTCTCCGCCATCACCGGCCCGGTGATCTGGGCGCTCATCTTCTGGTTCATGGTGCAAGTACTCGGCATGGCGCCGCATGTGGGGCAGGGTTTTGGCATCGTGTGTTTGGTGATGCAGATGTTTATTGCCTGGCTCATCGTGCGCAAGATACGAAGTGGTGAGGACTGAGTCGATCCATGACTGAGCCCGCTCTTTTTTCTTCTTTCCTGCATGTCATCGCCTTGGCATTCATTGCGCTTTTCCCGCCGGTAAATCCCATCGGCTCGGCTTTGATCGTCGAGCCTTTTCTGCATCAGCTGAGTGATAAAGAGCGCTGGAATGCTGCTTGGATGATCACGTTTTATTGTCTGATCATCTGTTTGGGTAGCGTCTATGTCGGCGGAGTTTTCTTCAGCGCCTTTGGAATTTCAGTCCCTGTCGTACAGATGGCTGGCGGCATTTTGATCTGCCGCCTAGGCTGGAGTGTGCTGGCTTCTAATCAATTAATCGATCAAGAAAAAGAAGTCGCTGCCAAAGGGCCTGTATCGCAGATGCAGGTACGCAACATGTTGTTTTATCCATTGGCATTTCCGACCACGACGGGTGGTGGCACCATCTCAGTGTTGCTTACATTGAGCGCAGGGAGTTATGAGCTTGTGCCTCTTGGAACCTGGGCGAAAATGCTGGCGTTGACCGTGGCGTGCCTGCTGATGTGTTTATTGATTTTTGTTTGCCATTATTTTGCACCGACCCTGTTTCGGCGCCTTGGCACTCAGGGCCAGCAGGTGGTTAACAAGTTGAGTGGTTTTCTGACGTTCTGCGTCGGCATCCAGATATTCGTCAACGGGCTTTTAGCGCTGATTCGAACAGTAAAATAAAATGTACGCACAAAAGCCCAGCAGGTGGGAGCAGCACTGAAGCTTATTTTTTGGCAAGACAGGGAAAAACGAAAATGAAGCCTTGTGCCAAAGTTGTTTTCCTATCAGTAGTCATGCTGCTTGTTGCAGGGTGTGCAACCTACATCTCGCATGGTCCCAAAGCCAATCTTCAAGATTTTTCGCCAGTATCTACGCTCGATGCCAAGCCTACAGCGCAGTTGCCGGCGAGTATTGCGGCGGTGAGAATTCAAGCACCTAACTACACAAGTAATTATCTGCGCCAAAACGGCGGCATCTATAGTGCGGGAAATTATCCCGTTATTACGACCCGAGAAGTCGAAGAACAGGATCAGATCAATCGCATCGCTGGCCTTTCTCAGATAGATGGAGTGGTTTCGATCAATCGCCTTCTCTTGCCTCTTGCCGCAGCTTGAGAGCGATCGCGAGCTGCGAGAGGCAGCAGCCCGTTTGCATGCGGACTTCCTGCTTGTCTGTACCTTCGACACAAAGCTCTCGGATACCAATACCTCGCCGCTGCGCAGCATGCTGACTCTGGGGTTTGCTCGCACGAAGAAAATATCCGCCAACAGCACAGCATTAGCCCTGCTGCTCGACACACACACGGGGTACATCTATTCATCCTAGTGAGGTGCTCAGCAAGTCCGAGACACAATCAACGGTGTGGGGCAGCGGCGCCGCTGCAGATGAGGCGCAGCTCAACAGCGAGCGTGATGCCTTCGGGAAGCTGATGGACGCTATCGTGGCGTCATAGCCGAAGCTCTTGGAGCGTTATGGTAATAAAGGGTAATGCCTGATCGCTGGTCCCCGGGGAGTGATGACCGGCGGCGCCCGTTACTCTTTTTCAAGACACGGAGCCGCTGCGCGCCAACGGTCCTGAAAAAGAGTAACGGGCACCGCTCCAAGCATCGCGGTGCATTCGAGAGAAGAACAGACGTTTTCTTGAAGTCTCAGCAGGCCTAATCCCGGAACCCTGAGGTGAGCCTCCCTGACGTTGGGCTTCGCGTTGCTCAGCACCAACCTATGCCCTTTGGATATTGCGATGCATCGACGGGCTTACCCCACCATCTCCATCCGCATCGACAGATCAATCGCGCGCAGGTCTTTGGTCAGCGCGCCGATGGCGATGCGGTTTACGCCGGTTTCGGCAACTGCTCGTATGTTGTCGAGGGTGATGCCGCCGGAGGCTTCCAAGAGTGTTTTGCTGTTGCGGTTGTTGCGCAGTGCGACGGCTTCACGCATGGCTTGGACGGTGAAGTTGTCGAGGAGCACGATGTCTACGCCCGCGGTCAATGCTTCTTCCAGTTGATGCAGATGTTCGACTTCGATTTCAACGGACAGCTTGGGAAAGAGCTCGCGCGCAGCGTTGAATGCAGCGCTGAGCGAGTCGAACATGGCGAGATGATTTTCCTTGATCAGGATGGCATCATACAAACCCATGCGGTGATTGCTCGCGCCGCCGCAGCGGATGGCGTATTTCTGCGCACTGCGTAATCCCGGGATGGTCTTGCGGGTGTCGAGCAGTGTCACTGGAAGATCGGCGATGCGTTCGCGATAGCGATGCGCGGTGGTTGCCGTGCCCGATAGGGTTTGCAGCAGGTTGAGCGCGGTGCGCTCTGCACTCAGTAGTGCGCGCGCGGTGCCGCTGATGGTGCAGATGCGCTGCTCGGCAGCGATAGCGTCGCCGTCGCTTGCTTCCCAGGAGATCGTTGCATTGGCATCGAAAGCCTGGAAAGCCATTTCAAACCAGGCTGTTCCACACAGCACAGCGGGCTCGCGTGCAATCACTGTGGCGCAGGCTTGCACACTTTCGCCCACCAGTGCAGCGGTTGGGTCGCCTTCGCCAAGATCCTCCGCCAGCGCGCGCACGATGTCTTCGCGCACGGTTTCTGTTGAAAGGGGTTTGGGGTCGGCTATCGTGGGCATGGCGCTCGGGTAACTGAAAGGTTGGATGAGATGATTATACTCAACGGGGCCAGGCCAGACTCATCTGCAGGGCGTGCGGCCGGCTGTGGTTGAAAGTTGTCGCCCCGGTCTTATTGTTTGGTAGATCTTGAACTATGAGGGAAAAACGCGATGCGCATGGACAAACTAACGAGTAAGTTCCAGATGGGGCTGGCGGATGCGCAGTCCCTGGCGGTTGGGCACGATCACCAGTTCATTGATCCCGTTCACCTCATGATCGCGCTGCTTGATCAGGATGGCGGATCGCTGCGTCCGCTGCTTGCTCGCGCCGAGGTCAATGTCGATCGCTTGCGTTCGCAGCTCGGCGAGGCGATGGATCGGCTGCCGCACGTTGAAGGTCAATCCGGTGATGTGCATATCTCCAATGATCTAGCGCGGCTGCTGAACGTCACTGACAAGCTTGCGCAGCAGCACAAGGATCAATACATCTCATCGGAATGGTTCGCGCTCGCGGCGCTGGAAGATCGCGGCACGCTCGGTTCGTTGATGCGCGCGAGTGGCGCGAGCAAAGGCCTGATCGAGCAGGCGATTGACCACATGCGCGGCGGTGCCCGTATCGAAGATCCTAATGCCGAGGAACAGCGCCAGGCGCTTGCCAAATACACCATCGATCTTACTGAGCGCGCCGAACAAGGTCGCATTGATCCGGTGATCGGACGTGATGATGAAATTCGCCGCACCGTGCAGGTGCTGCAGCGTCGCACCAAGAACAATCCCGTGCTGATCGGTGAGCCCGGCGTTGGCAAAACTGCCATCGTCGAGGGGCTTGCTCAGCGCATCGTCAATGGCGAAGTGCCAGAAGGGCTCAAAGGTCGGCGCTTGTTGTCGCTCGATATGGGCGCGCTGCTGGCTGGTGCGAAATTTCGCGGCGAGTTCGAAGAGCGTTTGAAAGCAGTGTTGAATGATCTCGGCAAGCAGGAAGGTCGCGTCATTTTGTTCATCGATGAGCTGCACACCATCGTCGGCGCAGGTAAGGCTGAAGGCGCCATCGATGCCGGCAATATGCTGAAACCTGCGCTCGCGCGTGGTGAGCTGCACTGCATCGGCGCGACCACGCTCGATGAATATCGCCAATATATCGAGAAAGATGCCGCGCTGGAGCGGCGTTTTCAGAAGGTGTTGGTCGAAGAGCCGAGCGTTGAAGATACCATCGCCATCCTGCGCGGACTCAAGGAAAAATACGAGATTCATCACGGCGTCGATATCACTGATCCGGCGATCGTTGCTGCGGCGACGCTGTCGCAGCGCTACATTACCGATCGTAATCTGCCGGACAAGGCCATTGATCTCGTCGATGAGGCCGCTTCGCGTATTCGCATCGAAATCGATTCCAAACCTGAAGAAATGGATCGCATGGAGCGCCGCTTGATCCAGCTCAAGATCGAGCGCGAAGCGCTGAAGAAAGAAAGCGATGAAGCGTCACGCCGCCGGCTTGATACGCTCGAAACCGAGATTAATCGCCTCGAGCGCGAGTACGCCGATCTCGAAGAGATCTGGAAGAGCGATAAAGCAGCATTGCAGGGAACGCAGCATATCAAGGAAGAACTCGATCAGGTACGTCTCGAACTCGAAACCGCGCGCCGTGCCGGTAATCTTGCGCGCATGTCGGAGTTACAGTACGGGCGTATCCCCGAGCTGGAAAAACTCTTGGCTCAAGCCGGGCAGGGCAGTGCCGGCGAGCGCGAGCTGAAGCTGCTGCGTAATCGCGTCACCGATGAAGAGATCGCGGAAGTGGTGTCGAAGTGGACCGGCATTCCGGTCAGCAAGATGCTCGAAGGCGAGCGCGACAAATTGCTGCACATGGAAGAAGCGCTGCACCAGCGTGTGGTCGGGCAGGATGAAGCGATCAAAGCGGTTTCTGACGCCATCCGCCGCGCGCGCGCCGGACTTTCTGATCCCAGCCGTCCGAATGGTTCGTTCCTCTTCCTCGGCCCAACGGGTGTTGGTAAGACGGAGCTCTGCAAGGCGCTCGCTTCGTTCCTCTTTGATACCGAAGAAGCGATGATTCGCATCGATATGTCCGAATTCATGGAGAAGCATTCGGTCGCGCGTTTGATCGGCGCGCCGCCGGGCTATGTCGGCTATGAGGAAGGGGGGTATCTCACCGAAGCTGTGCGGCGCCGGCCTTATTCGGTGGTGCTGCTCGATGAAGTGGAAAAGGCGCATGCCGATGTTTTCAACGTGCTGCTGCAGGTGCTCGATGATGGCCGTCTCACCGATGGCCAGGGACGCACCGTTGATTTTCGCAACACCGTCATCGTCATGACTTCAAACCTTGGCTCGCAGGTGATTCAGGAGCTCTCTGGTGAGGAGCGCTATGACGAAATGAAGGATGCGGTACTGGAGATCGTCGGTCGTCATTTCCGCCCGGAATTCATCAACCGCATCGACGACGTGGTGGTATTCAGGCCGCTTAGTCGTGATCAGATCCGTCATATCACCGATATCCAGATCAGGTATCTGCGCGCGCGTCTGCGCGAGCGTGACATGGATCTGCGTCTTAGCGAAGCGGCGCTCGATCTGCTCGGCGAAGCGGGCTTTGATCCGGTATATGGCGCGCGTCCGCTGCGTCGCGCGATCCAGCAGCGCCTCGAAAATCCGCTGGCACAAGCGATACTCGCCGGACGCTATGGCGAAGGGGACGTGATCGATGTGGATGTCAGCGCCGGTGAGCTGCATTTCGGTAAAAGCGCTGAACGCACCATGGTGCATTGAGCGCGCTTGCGCTATAGAGAAAATATTTCTCTGGAATGTTTTTCCATGGGCAAGTTGCATCAGCAAGGCAATTGGATCATTCGCGTCCAGGGTAATGAGCATTCGCCGGTTCATGTCCACGTGATCCACCCCGACGGCAAAGCCATTGTGCATCTCGATGGTAGTGCTGAATCGAGGCGTGCCCACCGCTGTCATCGTGCAGGCCGCCGCCTGGGTGGCGGCTAATGCTGACGTTATCAGCGCCGAATGGGCACGCATGAATAATCCTCCTGCGGGGTGAGCTATGAAGCAGAACATCAACCGCATTGACTCTATCAATGCCGCTGCGCGGCATGGAGATGCAGATCCACTATGCGGGTGGGCAAGAAGTGCGCGTTGATTTCTCCGAGCTGCCGCGCCGCTTCGCAGTCTTCGCTGATCTCACCGATCCGGCTATCTTCCGTCGCGCGCAGGTGGCTGATTGGGGACAGACGCTTGAATGGCCGAGCGGCGAAGGCCTTGATGCGGACCGTATCATGGAGATGGCATTAGAGCAGGCTGGGCGCACCGACACGCTCGCGTTTCGTCGGTGGCAGGATCGTGTCATGGTTTATCGCTTGCTGAGGCGGCCGCAGCCATCGGTATGACGCGTCGGACCGCGAGCCAATACCGCACCGGCGCTCGCCCGGTGCCGCGCACGGTGTTGTTAGCGCTGAAGGGTTGGGAAGCAGAGCACACTGGATAATGGCGACCAATGGCAACAATGGGGGTAGCCAATGTGTGCTGTGAACTCAGCCTTCTTCCTCGCTCTGCGGTAATGCGGTGATGCGCACTTTGCTGATGCTGCGATCTTCCATTTCTACTACTTCAAAAACAAAGCCGCCAGCTTCCAGTCGTTCACCGGCTGCGGGTAGGTGGCCGAGCTGCCAGAGCAGGTAGCCGGCGAGCGTTGAGTAGTGATCGGCCTTGTCGACGAGGTCGGCGTCGATGAGTGCAGAGATACGGCGG
>JAITWN010000064.1 GCA_031285245.1 Chromatiales bacterium
CTGACGTTCGACGAGCGCGAGGCGCACGCCCGGCAGCACGGCGACTGAAGATGCCGCGGCTCCAGCGGATTCGCTGCGCAGTTCGTCGGTTACGTCGGTGTTTTCGAGCAAGATCCGAGTATCGTCACTGTCGGTTGCAACAAAATTGGCATCGAGATTTTCCGCAAGGCGGCTAAGCGCTGCTTCATCGTCGAGCGCAATGCCCTGGCGACCGGCTGCCAATCCGACCAGCCGATACAGCGCACCGCTGTCGAGAAAGTGCCAATGCAGATGACGAGCGAGAATACGGCTGATCGTGCCCTTCCCCGAGCCGCCCGGACCATCTAGCGTGATGACAGGAATATTTTCCATTAATGCGGTCGGTTACGAGGCAAATCTCACCTGTTATTTATAGTCGACTGCTTCAGGCTTGGGTGATGGCGATGCCGGCAGCGCAAGCCGTGCGCACGAACCCCGGGAACGAGGTATCGACATTGTCACAATCGCGAATGCGGATCGCGCTGTTGGCGCGCAGGCCGGCAATGGCAAATGACATGGCGATGCGATGATCGCCATGACTGTCGATGGTCGCGCCGCCATACGGGCGCCCACCGTCGATGATCATGCCATCGGCGGTCGGACTCGCCTCAACGCCGAGCGCACGCAAACCATCAGCCATGACCTGAATGCGATCGCTCTCCTTGACACGCAGTTCCTCGGCTCCGCTCAGCACCGTGCGCCCTTCGGCGCAGGCCGCAGCGATGAATAGTGCCGGAAACTCATCGATGGCGAGGGCCACCAGCTCACGCGGAATGTCGATCCCGTGCAACTGGCCGCCGCGAATACGCAGATCAGCCACCGGCTCGCCACCCAGCATACGCTCGTTGGTGAGCGTGATATCTGCCCCCATCAGACGCAGGATGCTGAGCACACCGATGCGCGTGGGATTGATGCCGATGCGCGGCAATAGCAGCTCAGAACCCGGCGAAATAGCTGCGCCCACCATGAAGAACGCGGCCGAGGAGATGTCGGCCGGCACTTCGATATAAGTGCCACGCAGGCGCGCGCCACCTTGCAGACAAACCGTATCGTTATAACGCCGCGCATGGCAGCCGAGCGCAGCTAGCATGCGTTCGGTGTGATCACGGGTTGGCGCGGGCTCACTGACCGAGGTCTCGCCTTCGGCGTAGAGCCCAGCGAGCAGCAAGGCAGATTTGACCTGCGCGCTCGCGACCGGCATGCGGTAATGAATGCCTTGCAGATGTTTTCCCCCACGGATGCGTAGCGGCGGCGTGCCTTTTTCCGCAGTTTCGATGCACGCGCCCATTTCAGCAAGCGGCGTAGTGACGCGGCGCATCGGCCGGCGCGTGAGCGAAGCATCGCCATGGAGTTCACAGTCAAAGGGCTGTGCTGACAAGAGGCCGGCAAGCAAACGCATCGATGTGCCGGAGTTGCCAAGATCGAGCGGCGCGGCTGGTGCGCGCAAACCGCGCATGCCAACGCCATGCACCGTGACGCGCCCCGGCCCGGGCCGCTCGATGCGCACGCCCATAGCGCGAAAAGCCGCGAGCGTCGCCAGGCTGTCTTCGCCTTCGAGAAAACCGCTCACTTTGGTAATGCCCTCTGCGATCGAACCCAGCATGATGGCGCGATGCGAAATCGATTTGTCGCCTGGGATGTCGACGGTGCCGGCGCAGCGCCCGCCTGGTGCGATGGTGAATGTTCTGCTCATGACTCGGTAACCGACCGCTTGAAAGTATGTGGGGCTTCCCGATCGCTCGCGAGCGATCGGCATGATGCGTTTACTTCTGATTTTTGCCGATGTTGCGATCACGCACGGTTTTGGCATGCCGGAACAGTTCGATGAGTTTTTCGCCTTCGCCACTGCGAATCAGCATGCTGAGCTCATCGAGCACGGCGCGATAGCCATCGAGCGCCGTCAATAACTGCGTGCGATTGGCAAGACAAATATCACGCCACATCACCGGATCAGATGAAGCAATACGGGTGAAATCGCGAAAACCGCCAGCGGAGTATTTGAAAATTTCCTCACCGCTCTGCGTGCGCGACAACGCTTCGACCAGCGCATAAGCAAGCACATGCGGCAAATGACTGGTCGCTGCGAGCACGCAGTCGTGATATTCGGGCGTCATTTCCAGCACCTGCGCGCCGGTTGATTCCCACAGCGCGCGCACCTGCGCGACGGCGGCAGGATTCGTTTCAGCGACCGGCGTCAACAACACGGAGCGGCCTTCGAACAATTCTGCGCTTGTCGCCTCGATGCCCGCGCGCTCATTGCCAGCAATGGGATGGCCAGGCACGAAACGGGAAAACGCTGCGCCAAGCTGCGCGCGTGCATCATTCACCACGCTTGCTTTGGTACTGCCGACATCGGTAACGATGGTTTCGCCGCCAAGGTGAGGGGCGAGTTCGCGCAGCACCGCGGCAGTTGCGCCGACCGGGACTGCGATAACGACGAGATCTGCATCGACGACCGCATCTTGCAAACGAGTTTCGAAGCGATCGATCACGCCGAGTTCAACGGCGCGCTGCAGATTGAGATGATTGCGACCGTAACCGATGATCTGCGTACGCCGACCGTTGCGGCGCACCGCGCGCGCGAGCGAGCCACCGATCAGGCCGACACCGATGATGGCGATGCGCCCGAAGGCAGTGCCCTCCGTCACATTGTCCACGCTTCTCAGTCGATGCAGCGCTCTCAAAGCGTGCGCCCCAGGACCGTTGCGATACCGCGCAGTTCAACCATCAACGCATTGAGCTCGGTGGGGCTGAGCGCCTGATCAGCATCCGACCAGGCTTCCACCGGACGCGGATGCATTTCCACCAGCAAGCCATCAGCGCCGGCAGCAATCGCCGCGCGCGCGAGCGCCGGCACCATCCATGCCTTGCCACCGGCATGACTCGGATCGATGATCACGGGCAGATGTGTTTCGCGCTTGAGCACCGGCACCGCGGTGACATCAAGCATATTGCGATAAGCATCTTCGAAACTGCGCACACCGCGTTCGCAGAAAATGATGTTGTGATTGCCGGCGGCGGCGATGTACTCAGCCGCCATCAGCCACTCGGAAATCGTCGCGGAAAAACCGCGCTTGAGTACCACCGGCGTGTGCGTGCGTCCGACTTCTTTCAGCAGCTCGAAATTCTGCATGTTGCGCGTGCCGATCTGGATGACATCGACACCGTATTCAAGAAAGGTATCGAGCATGCGCACATCCAGCAGCTCGGTGACGATCGGCAAGCCGTGACGCTTTGCGGCTTCTTTCATCATGACCAGCCCTTCGACACCCACGCCCTGGAAAGCGTACGGGCTGGTGCGCGGCTTGAATGCGCCACCGCGCATCATGCGACAACCCGCGGCAACGACAGCGGTCGCGACCTCTTCCATCTGCGCTGGTGTCTCCACCGAGCACGGGCCGGCGATGACCTGAATCTGCTGGCCGCCAACTGGAATGCCGCACACCTCGACCACTGAGCCATGATCACGGCCTTCGCGCGAAACGAATTTATAAGGACGCATCACGCGCACGATGCGATCGACTTCGGGTAAAGCTTCGAGCCCGGTTTCATTGATGCGCCGCTCATCGCCGATCGCGCCGATCACGGTTTGATGAATGCCGCGTGAGAGATGCGCTTTGAGGCCCATGGTTTCGAGCCGTTGCGTGACTGCCGCGATGGATACATCGCTGGCGCCGGGTGTCATGATGATTATCATTGTGCCAATGACCAGGTTTTACAGATTGTCGTTCGATGAAGTTTGCCGCGCCAACTGGCGCTATCTTCAGCTTTCGGGATAAGAACCCAGAATCTTCACCATCGCCGCTTCCAGCTCCAGCGCAGCGATCGCCGTAGCCACACCGCTATCGCGGCAATGGCCAGCGATATCGATGAAAAACACATAATCCCACATGCCCCGGCGCGATGGGCGCGATTCGATGCGCGTCATTGTAATCCCGTGCTCGGCAAGCGGCGCCAGCAGGCGATACAAAGCACCGGGACGATTGGCGGTTGAGAGCAGCAGCGAAGTTTTATCGCGACCACTCGGCTGCGCAATGCTACGCCCGATCACCAGAAAGCGCGTGGTATTATCCGGCTCATCTTCGATGTTCTGCGCCAGCAGTTTGAGGCCATAGACTTCGGCGGCATGTGCACTCGCAATCGCTGCCGCGCCCTCTTCACCGCGCGCGCGGCGCGCGGCTTCGGCATTGCTGCTCACGGCTTCACGCTCTATACCCGCAAAATGCGTATCGAGCCACTCGCGGCACTGCGCGAGCGCCATGCGGTGTGCATAAATGCGCTTCACGCCATCCAGCGTTGGCATCGTCCCCATGAGATTGTGATGAACGCGCAACTCGACTTCGCTGCAGATCTTGAGCGGCGAGGACATGAACATATCGAGCGTGTGATCAACCGCGCCTTCGCTGGAGTTCTCGATCGGCACCACACCAAAATCCGCCGTGCCGGCTTCGACCTCGCGAAATACTTCATCGATCGCGGCAAGCGGTCGCGTGCCGACGGAGTGACCGAAATGTTTGCGCACCGCGGCTTCGGTGAACGTGCCCTCAGGGCCGAGATAAGCCACCGTCATCGGACGCTGTAAGGCAAGACAGGCCGACATGATTTCGCGAAAAAGGCGCGTCATCGTCGGCTCATCGAGCGGACCGGTGTTACGCGCATTCACGGTCTGAAGAACCTGCGCCTCGCGCTCGGGGCGATAAAAAACATCATCACCGCGCGCGCGCTTGGCGGCCGCGACTTCGAGCGCGCAACGTGCGCGCTCGGAGATCAGCGTTTGCAACTGTTCATCGATCTGGTCGATGCGGTCGCGAATGCGTTTGAGCTCGTCGTCCCCAGCCATGCTCGCGTCTCAGCAGTTCACGCGTGCTGCGCAGCGCCATTCGCTTTCCATATCAGCGCGCAAACTCTGACTCATCGCGCTCAGGCAATGACGCGGACGTTGAGCACGCCCGCGATGGCGCGAATACCATCCACCACTTCCTGCGGAATGGGCTTATCGACATCAGCGAGGGTGTAAGCGACTTCACCGCGCGACTTGTTGAGCAGATCGAGAATGTTTAGGCCAGCATTAGCCATCACGGTGGAAATCTGTCCGACCATGTTTGGCACGTTGGCATTGGCGATACCGATGCGATAGCCCTCGCCGCGCGGCATGTTCACTTCGGGGAAGTTCACCGAGTTGGTGATGTTGCCGTGCTCGAGGAAATCACGCAGTTGATCGGCGATCATCACCGCGCAATTATCTTCAGCTTCTTCCGTAGATGCGCCGATGTGCGGCAAGGTGATGACGCGTTGACGGCCCTTGAGCAGTTTGCCCGGGAAGTCGCAGACGTAGGCGTGAATCTTGCCCGCATCGATGGCATCACACACCGCGGCAGCATCGACGATGCCATCACGCGCGAAGTTCAAGATCACCGCGCCCTTCTTCATGCGGCGCAGACGCTCGGCGCTGATCATGTTGCGCGTTTCATCATTGAGCGGCACGTGGAAGGTGATGAAATCACAACGCGTGACGAGATCATCGAGACTCACCGCCTGTTCCACTTTGGACGACAAACGCCAAGCACCCTGCACCGTGATCTTCGGATCGTAGCCAATGACGCGCATGCCAAGATCGATCGCCGCATTCGCCACTTTGATGCCGATGGCACCAAGACCGACCACACCGAGCACGCGACCCGGCAGCTCGAAACCGACGAATTGCTTCTTGCCGTTTTCCGCCGCTTTATGAATCGCTTCGTCTTCGCCGTCGAGATTACGGGCGAAATCCCAAGCCTGACAGATGTTGCGCGCGGCAAGCAGCATACCGGCGATGACCAGTTCTTTGACCGCGTTGGCATTGGCGCCGGGCGCGTTGAAAACAGGAATGCCACGTTTACTGAAATCGGCGACCGGGATGTTGTTGACGCCAGCGCCGGCGCGACCAACCGCCTGCACGGTCGCAGGCAGCGTCATGCCATGCATGACATGCGAGCGCAACATGATGGCGTCAGGACGCTGGATCTCAGAGGCGATCTCGTAACGATCACGCGGGAACTTATCGAGGCCGATTGAAGAGATATTATTGAGCGTCAGTATGTTATACATGTCTTTCAACCTGAAAGTTTGAATTCATCGGTGCTGGCGATTTGTCCATCTCGCACAGCCTTTTAACCGTTACGCCGCTCGAAATCCTTCATGAACGCAATCAGCGCATCGACGCCCGCTTCAGGCATGGCGTTATAAATACTGGCGCGCATGCCGCCAACCGAGCGATGGCCGGCCAGCGTCTGCAGCCCCTGTGCTGAAGCTTCTTTCAGAAACACCGAATCGAGATCGGGCTTGGCGAGCGTGAACGGCACGTTCATCCACGAGCGGCTATTACGTTCAACCGGGTTGCTGTAGAACGGCGAAGCATCGATGCAGGCATAGAGCTTCTCAGCCTTGCGACGATTAGTTTCCGCCATCGCCTTGAGGCCGCCATTGCGCTTCAGCCAATCGAAAACGAGGCCAGCGATATACCAGGCATAGGTCGGCGGCGTGTTGTACATCGAGTCCGCTTCGGCCTGTATCTTGTATTCATAGAGCACCGGAGTGCCGGGAATGGTTTCGCCGATCAGATCATCACGCACGATCACCACGGTGAGACCCGCCGGGCCGATGTTCTTCTGCGCGCCAGCGTAGATCACGCCATAACGCGACACATCAACCGGTCGCGACAAAATCGTCGAAGACAAATCACCGACCAACGGCACCGCGCCGGTGTCGGGAATTTCATGGTATTCGACACCACCGATGGTTTCATTCGGCGTGTAATGCACATAGGCCGCATCCGCATCGAGCTTCCACGCGCTGCGCGGTGCAATGCTGGTGAAATTGTTTTCTTTCGAGCTCGCCGCGACGTTGACTTCGCAATAGCGCCGCGCTTCTTCGATCGCCTTCTTCGACCAGGCGCCGGTGTTGATGTAATCGGCCTTGCGCTTGCCGCGCAGCAGATTCATCGGCACCGCGCTGAACTGCGCGCTCGCGCCACCTTGCAGGAACAGCACTTTGTAGTTGGCAGGCACCGCCATCAGTTCGCGCAGATCGGCTTCGGCTTGCTCTGCGATCTTGATGAACTGCTTGCCGCGATGGCTCATTTCCATCACCGACATGCCGCTGCCCTGCCAATCCAGCATCTCATCGCGGGCGCGGGTAAGCACCTCTTCCGGCAACATGGCAGGACCAGCGCTGAAATTATAAATACGTGACATGGTGATTTCCCCGATTCTCGATTGATGACTGTTTACGCGAGCGGCTCTTCGCCCGCTTCATCCGCTTCACCGTCCGCGCTGCTCTCGCCGTCGCCTTCCAGGCTTTCGAAGCGATCGATACCGACCAACCGCTCGCCTTCATCGAGGCGGATCAGGCGTACGCCCTGAGTGTTGCGGCCGAGCACGGAAACCTCGTCAAGACGCGTGCGTACGAGATTGCCGCCCGCCGTGATCAGCATGATTTCATCGCCGTCATAGACGACTTCCGCGCCGATGACCGTGCCGTTGCGTTCGCTGGTTTGAATGGCGATGACGCCCTGACCACCGCGACCATGCACCGGATATTCATCCATGCGCGTGCGCTTGCCATAGCCATGTTCGGTGGCGGTGAGCACATAGCCCTGATCATCTGCGATCAAGAGCGCGATGGCCTGCTGGCCTTCGCCGAGACGAATACCGCGCACGCCGCAAGCCGTGCGGCCCATCGGACGCACTTCGCTTTCATTGAAGCGTATTGCCTTGCCGCCGCTCGTTATCAACAACACATCGCGCGTGCCGTCAGTGATTTCCGCACCGATCAAACGATCCTGCTCAGCAAGACCGAGCGCGATGATGCCACTTGCACGCGGACGCGAGAATTCGGTGAGCGGCGTCTTCTTCACCGTGCCATCGAGGGTTGCCATGAAGACATATTTATCTTCGGCGTATTCCTTGATCGGTAGCACCGTAGTGATGCGCTCATCTTCTTCAAGCGGCAGCAGATTGACGAACGGCTTGCCACGCGCGTTGCGGCTCGCCTGCGGCAGTTCGTAGACTTTCTTCCAATAAACCTTGCCGCGACTGCTGAAGCACAAAATGGTGTCGTGCGTGTTGGCGACGAACAGCGTATCGATGAAGTCTTCTTCCTTCACCGAGGTTGCTGACTTGCCGCGACCGCCGCGACGCTGCGCCTGATACATCTCAAGCAGCTGCGATTTGACGTAACCGCCGTGCGACAGCGTCACCACCACATCACCCGGAGCAATGAGATCTTCCAGTGACAGATCGGTTTCGACCTGCTGGATTTCCGTGCGACGCGCATCGCCGAATTGTTCGCGAATGGCGAGCAGTTCTTCACGGATCACTTCCATCAATCGTTCCGGGCTCGACAGAATCAGCACCAGCTCGCGAATGCGTTCCAGAATCTCGTTGTATTCATCGCGGATCTTGTCTTGCTCAAGGCCGGTCAAGCGGTGCAGACGCAGGTCCAGAATCGCCTGCGCCTGCGCTTCAGACAGCCGGTAGCCATCATCACGCAGACCAAACTCAGCAGCGAGACCATCGACACGGGATATTTCACCGCCCGCTGCTTCGAGCAACACGCCAACAC
>JAITWN010000067.1 GCA_031285245.1 Chromatiales bacterium
TTCTCAACCAGCCGCATGGTGCTGCTATGTCAGGATCGCACCGGTTATCTCAATCTGACGCGGCTGATTTCACGCTCTTATCTCGAAGGCCAGCATCAAGGTATTCCGACTATCGAGCGCGCATGGCTGGATGGTGCGACCGCTGGTTTGATCGCGCTCTCTGGCGCTCGTCAGGGCGATGTCGGTCAGGCGTTGCTTGCTGATCGCATGGCGGATGCTGATCAGTTGGTCGCAGACTGGCAGCAGCTTTTCCCTGGGCGTTATTACCTCGAAGTGCAGCGCACGGGTCGGCCGTACGAAGAAGAATATCTGCATCGCGCGGTCGCGCTCGCTGAGCGCCATCATCTGCCGGTGGTCGCAACCAACGATGTGTGTTTCCTCACGCGCGCGGATTTTGAAGCGCATGAAGCGCGCGTCTGTATTCATGATGGGCGTACGCTGACTGACCCGCGCCGGCCGCGCCATTACAGCGAAGAGCAATATCTGCGCAGCCCGCAGGAGATGCAGGAGCTCTTCAGCGATCTGCCCGAAGCGATCGAAAACACCATCGAGATCGCGCGGCGCTGCAATCTTGAGCTCAAGCTCGGTGAAAACGTGCTGCCGGATTTTCCCGTGCCTGAAGGCATGACGACGGCGAGCTATTTCGCCGAGCAAGCGCGCGCGGGTCTCGTGCGTCGCCTCTCGCGTCTGCCGGCGCTTGATGACAGCGTGCAGGAGGCCGAGCGCACTCGTCTCTATGAAGCGCGCCTTGAGCTTGAAGTCGAAGTCATCATCGGCATGGGTTTCCCAGGTTACTTCCTCATCGTGGCTGATTTCATCCGCTGGGCGCGTGAAAACGATGTGCCGGTTGGCCCGGGGCGCGGCTCCGGTGCCGGTTCGCTCGTTGCCTATGCGCTTGAGATCACCGATCTCGATCCGATCGCGCACGATCTGCTGTTCGAGCGTTTTCTCAATCCTGAGCGCGTCTCGCTGCCGGACTTCGATATCGATTTCTGCATGGATGGGCGCGATCGCGTCATCGATTATGTTGCGCGGCGTTATGGGCGCGAACGTGTGTCGCAGATCATCACTTACGGCAGCATGGCAGCGAAGGCCGTGGTGCGTGATGTTGGGCGCGTGCTCGGCCATCCCTATGGCTTCGTTGATAAGATCGCCAAGCTCATTCCCTTTGAACTTGGCATGACGCTCAGCAAAGAGCTAGGCGCGCGCGGTCCGCTCACTGAGCGTTATGCTGAAGATGAAGAGATGCGCGCGCTCATCGATCTTGCGAGCCGCCTTGAAGGCTTGGTGCGTAACGCCGGCAAGCATGCCGGTGGCGTAGTTATCGCGCCTTCGGCGCTCACCGATTTCACGCCGCTTTATTGCGAACAGGGCTCTGACAGCTTGGTGACGCAGTTCGATAAGGACGACGTCGAGGCGGTTGGCCTGGTCAAGTTCGACTTCCTCGGCCTGCGCACGCTCACTATCATCGATCGCACGGTGAAAACCCTGCGCGCGCGCGGTATCGAGGTCGCCATCGACGCGCTGGCGATGGATGATGTCGCGACCTTTGATCTCCTCAAGCGCTGCGCGACGACGGCGATTTTCCAGCTCGAATCGCGCGGCATGAAAGATCTCATCAAGCGCTTGCAGCCCGATTGTTTCGATGACATCACCGCTTTGGTGGCTCTCTTCCGGCCTGGTCCGCTGGAATCAGGCATGGTCGGTGACTTCATCGATCGCAAGCATGGTCGCGCCGCGGTGATCTATCCGCACCCAGACATCGGGCCTGTGCTCAAGCCGACCTATGGCGTCATCCTGTATCAGGAGCAGGTGATGCAGATCGCACAGGTGCTTGCTGGTTATTCGCTCGGTCAGGCCGATTTGCTGCGCCGCGCCATGGGCAAGAAAAAGCCTGAAGAAATGGCCAAGCAGCGCGAAGTGTTCATGGCTGGAGCCGAAAAGCGTGGCGTTGACGCCGATACTGCGCGCGAAATTTTCGATTTGATGGAAAAGTTCGCCGGCTACGGTTTCAACAAATCGCACTCGGCAGCTTACGCGCTGCTGTCTTACCAGACGGCCTGGCTCAAGGCCCATCATCCGGCTTTTTTCATGGCCTCGGTGCTGTCTGCGGATATGGACAATACCGACAAGGTGGTGACCTTGATGGAAGAGTGCCGTGCGATGGAGCTCGCCATTCAGCCGCCCGACATCAATCGCTGTGGCCATGCGTTTGCTGTGTACGATGAGCGCACCATTCTCTACGGCCTTGGCGCGATCAAGGGCGTTGGCGCGGCGGCGGTAGAATGCATCGTTGATGAGCGCCAGGCAAATGGCGAATATCGCGATATTTTCGATCTGTGCCGACGCATCGATCTGCGCCGCGTCAATCGCCGCGTGCTCGAAGCGCTGATTCGCGCTGGCGCGCTCGATGTGCTCGACAGTAACCGCGCGCGCTCGATGAGCCTCGTGACCGAAGCCATGCAGTTTGCCGAGCGCAGCGTGCGTGATGCCGCGGTCGGGCAGGATGATCTTTTTGGTGGCGGTGGCCGCACTACCCTTGCCGAAGCGCCGCATAGTGCTGCGCTCGGCGCCGATGTGTCGCAGTGGAGCGAGGAGCAGCGCTTGCTCGGCGAGAAGGAAACGCTCGGACTCTATCTCACCGGGCATCCCATCGAACGTTATCTTGGTGAGCTGTCGCACATGGTTTCTTCTCGTATCGCGGAGCTGCGTCCGCAGAGCGACAAGATGCGCACGGTGGCGGGGCTGGTGGTGGCGATTCGCACCATGAATAGTCGCCGCGGCGATCGCATCGCTTTCATCACTCTCGATGATCGCAGCGCCCGCATCGAGATCGCGGTGTTCTCCGAAGCCTATCAGCGTTATCGCGAGATCCTGATCAAGGATCGTTTGCTGGTAGTTGAAGGTATGGTGAGCATCGATGAATACAGTGGCGGCAACCGCATGAGCGCCGAGAGCATCTTCAGTATGGATGAGGCGCGCGCACTCTATGCACGGGGCATGGAGATCGATCTGTGCAGCGCCGGGCGCGCGGGTGTAGTGCGCTCACTGGCTGATGCGCTGCAACCTTTTCGCCCTGGTGATTGCCCGGTGTGGATCAACTATCGTGGCCGCAGAGCCGGGGCGCGCATGAGCCTTGGCTCCGCATGGCGCGTGCGCCCGACCGATGAGCTCATCGGTCGGCTCGGCGAGGTTGCCGGCGCCGGCGGTGTAAGGGTGCTTTACTGAGCCGCGGGAGAGCGTAAAGAGGTCATAGGTTGGGCTGAGCTTGCGAAGCCCAACACACGCCGACTGCGACCCGCAGGGTTTGGTGTTGGATTCTCAGAGGCCTCGCTGATGTATCGCGAGGCTTGGAGCGGTGCCCGTTACGCTTTTTCAGGACCGTTGGCGCGCTAATCTATTTGGGTCCTGAAAAGCATAACGGGCGCCGCTGGTCACCGTTTCGCAGAGGCTTTGCTTGCGGGAGAGGGGAGGCTTCAAAGAGAAAAGGCTTTGTTGCACTTTTCTCTTTTCACTTTTCTTCCGGCGTCTTAGACTCTTGCCCCATGAACGCAAAATTCAAAAGCGGTTATCTCGAATTCGAGCTCCCCATTGCTGAGCTTGAGGAAAAGATCGACGAGTTGCGCTTCGTCGGCAACGACAAGGACATCAACATCGGCGAGGAAATCTCGCGCCTCGAAAGCAAGGCGAAGAGCCTCACCGAGTCGATTTTCTCTTCGCTAAATGCCTGGCAGGTCGCGCAGCTGGCGCGCCATCCGCAGCGCCCTTATGCGCTCGATTACATCGATCGCATCGTGACCGAGTTCGAGGAACTGCATGGCGATCGTCGCTATTCCGATGATGCGGCGATCGTTGGCGGTGTTGGCCGCATCGATGGTCGCCCGGTGATGGTTATCGCGCATCAGAAGGGGCGCGATACCAATGAAAAGATTCGCCGCAATTTCGGCATGCCGCGCCCTGAAGGCTATCGCAAGGCGCTGCGCCTGATGGGTCTCGCTGAGCGCTTTCGCATGCCGGTGGTGGCGTTCATCGATACGCCTGGCGCCTATCCCGGCGTTGGCGCCGAAGAGCGCGGGCAGAGCGAAGCCATCGCGCGCAATCTGCTGGTGCTGTCGATGCTGCGCACACCGGTGGTATGCACGGTCATTGGTGAGGGCGGCTCGGGTGGCGCGCTCGCCATCGGCGTTGGCGATCACGTCATGATGCTGGAATACAGCACTTATTCGGTGATTTCCCCTGAAGGTTGCGCTTCCATTTTGTGGAAGAGCGCCGAGAAGGCCGCGGAAGCGGCTGAAGCCATGGGCATCACTTCCTCGCGTTTGAAAGAGCTCAAACTCATCGATGAAGTGATTCGCGAGCCACTTGGCGGCGCGCATCGCAACGTCGATGCCACCGCGCTGTCGATCAAGCGTGCTGTGGTCCGCGCGCTCGGCCGCCTTCAGGGCATGACGCTCGATGATCTGGTGCGTACCCGCCACGAGCGTCTCATGAGCTACGGTGTCTACAAGGACTGACACGGCTTTTCCCTTGAGCCAAGATGAGATCCCTAATCAGATTCAGGATCAGATTCGGGCTGAGGTTCAAGATCAGATCCGCGATCACCTCGCGGCGACCTTAGCCGGCATCACCGTTTCTCGTTTCCTCGTGGCGTACAGTGGTGGTCTTGATTCCACGGTATTGCTACACGCGCTTGCCGCGCTGCGCACTCATCTGCCCACACCTCTGCATGCTGTGTATGTCGATCACGGCCTGCAACCAGCGTCGCGCGATTGGGCGGCGCATTGCCGCGCTGAATGCGAGCGCCTCGGCATTGATTTCACGCTGTGCACGGTAGAGGTGAAGCGTGATGGCGAAGGGCTTGAAGCCGCCGCGCGGCGTGCACGTTATGAGGCACTCGCTGCGATCATGCATGAAGGCGATGCGCTGTTGACCGCGCATCACAGAGGCGATCAGGCTGAAACCGTGTTGTTGCAACTGCTGCGCGGATGTGGTCCGCACGGGCTTGCCGCCATGCTGGCAATCGAGCGCTTCGCCGCCGGTTGGCATGTTCGGCCGCTGCTTGATCTCGAGCGCAGCACGCTTGAAGCCTATGCCAAGGCCGCGGGCCTGCGCTCGATCGATGATCCGAGCAATGCCGATACGCAGCTGCGGCGCAATTATCTACGCCATGAAATCATCCCGCGGCTACATCAATACTGGCCGCAGCTTGCGCGCACGCTGTCGCGCAGCGCAGCGCATGCGGCAGCGGCAGTAAAGATTCTGGATGAAGTGGCGGCAACCGATCTCACCGCTGCGCGCGGGCCGCGGCCAGAAATGCTGTCGATTGCCGCATTAGCAGCGTTGTCGCGTGAGCGTAGTGACAATCTGCTGCGATACTGGCTGCACACGCTGGAATTTGCGCCGCCAAGCACCGCACATCTCAAACGTCTGCATGATGAAGTCATCGCTGCCCGTGATGATGCCGCGCCGCTTCTCGCCTGGCGTGGCACCGAGATTCGGCGTTATCGCGGCTGGCTGTACGCCATGGCGCCGCTGAATACCTTGGCATCACCTGATCCGCAGCTCGCGCTGTACTGGGAAAATCTGAGCGAGCCATTGCCGTTACCAGACGGCGCGTTTTTGCAGGCGCGGCTCACGCAGGGCGCAGGACTGCGTACCGATCTTGGTCCGCTGACCGTGCATTTCCGCCGTGGTGGTGAACGCTGCCGCCCAGCCGCGCGGGGCGTGCAGCGTTCACTCAAGAAGTTGTTACAAGAGGCCGGTGTTGCACCTTGGCTGCGCAGTCATGTGCCCTTGATCGATGCCGTCATTGATGGCTCAGTACAATTGGCTGCCGTGGCGGACCTCTGCATCATGGAAGGTTGCGGCGCCGGGGCGCAGGAGACGGGTTGGAGTATCGAATGGCATCCACCCGTTTCCGTGCGTCCGTCGCGCTGACTGCAGATTTATTAATCTGCTTGCTATATGACGATGCGGGGTTTCCAAGGTCTTCCTTAAGTTCGATCCTCGCGCACGCGAGCAGCGAGCAGCTCATCGGCATGCGCATGCTGGCGCTCTTCAGCACGGGCATAGCGGGTGTGACGCGCGGCGAGATGCAATGCGACGGTTGCCCCGACGATGCCGCCGATGGTGAATGCCAGAAACAGGTATTCCGCGATAAAATTAAACATCCTTCTCAATCCTCCTTGATGAGAGAAAAGGCGCATCATGCGCCTCTCTTGTTATGCCTAGTGCTGTCGAGTGTTTGGCTGCGAGTTCAGGACAATGATTTGTTCTTATGCACACTCCACAGTGAATCGACGACATAATGCTTGGGATCATAGAAATTGCGTTCTAAGCCAAAACCGATCTGATCGCACAGACGCTCGATATCCTGCTCCAAGAATTTGAAGGAATATTCCAGATGCAGTGGCTCGAATTCCTCGAAACCAAAGGAGCGTTCGAGTGCTGCGATATACACTTCCTGGACGCGGACCGATAGCAGATAGCTTTCCATTGCACCGAGCACAGGATTGTAGACGCCAAAGTGCTGGAAGCCATTGAGATCAAAGTCCGCGCCCAGTTCTTTGTTGATACGTCGCAGCAGATTGAGATTGAACGCGCGGGTGTGTCCGCCAGAGTCGTTGTAGGCGCTCGTTAGCGTTGCGACATCTTTCTTTAGGTCAAAGCCAACGATGAGACGATCGTGCGCGGCAAGGCTTGCCCACACGCTGCGCAGAAAGGCCTGGCTCTGGCAGGTGTCGAAATTACCGATATTGGAGCCGAGGAACAGCACCAATTGGCGATTTCCCGAGAGCGCGCGCGCATAGCGTAGGCCTTGAGTGTAATCGGCGATGATGCCATGAACGCTCAGCCGACGATCCTTCGGCAGATTGTTTGCCAGAAGGTCGAGCGCTTTGGCGGAGATATCGATCGGATAGTAATTGACCGAGCGACCGGCGCGCAGAAATCCGGAGATGACCAGACGCGATTTGGCCCCATCACCGGGGCCGAGCTCGATGATGTCGATGTTCTCGCCTTCAACGAGCTTGGGCAATTCGTGCTGCGCCGCATCGAGAATGGCAAGCTCGGCGCGCGATAAATAATATTCTTCCTGATGCATGATCTGCTGAAAGAGGCGACTGCCGTTGTCATCGTAGAAATATTTCGCCGGGATCTGCTTTGGCGAAGAACACAGCCCGGTAAGCACATCCAGCGCAAACTGCTCGTGTGCATCAACGCCAGTTGCGCTGCTGTTTGCGGTGAGATCAACGATGTCCATCTGCATGATGGTTCTCCATGCCCGTAAGGGGGCCTGCTGAAAAATCTCCGCCATGGCGAGGCGAAGCCGAAGGAGTCCACAGGCGTCTTGATTGCCACGAGGTCAATAGCTGTCTGGCGCCCCTCGCAATGACGGTTACGGGTTTTTCAGACATTCTTAAATTCGCATTCGTCCCGCTTTTCAGTCGCGCGCGAGGCGGATGCCTGAAAACATCCAACGTTGCTGCGGTTCGTAAAAATTGCGATAGCTGATGCGATAGTGATCGCGCGGTGTGGCAAAGCAGCCACCACGCAGCACGAACTGATTGCACATGAACTTGCCGTTGTATTCGGCAAGTGGCACGGCGAAGGGATGAAACCCTGGATAGGGCGAATACTGGCTAGAGGTCCAGCACCATAGCCCGCGCGGCGGCGTGGGCGGGTGCTGATGTTGATGCTGAGCGAGAAAGATTTCGTATTCCTGCTCCGTTGGCAGACGATAGCCGCGCCAGCGCGCGTAGGCATCGGCCTCGAACCAACTGATGTGCATGACGGGTGCGGCTTCATCGAGCGCCCCAGCGCCAGAGAAAGTGAATTCGCGCTTCCACTCACCATTGCCGTTCTCTTCATCATTTAACCAGTAGAGTGGTGCGCGAATGTTATTCATCTGCACCCAGTCCCAGCCCTTGCTGGTCCAGAGGCGCGGATTCTCATAGCCGCCATCTTTGATGAATTCGCGGTATTCACTATTGCTGACCATGCATGCAGAGATCGCGGCGTCTTCGAGCCAGACGCGATGGCGCGGTCGTTCATTGTCATAGGCAAAGTCCGTAGCGTCTGTGCCGATGGCATGCAGGCCCGCGGCGATGTGCGACCAGCCAGCGGCTGCTGTTTCTACTGGCGCTGGCGGACGCGTCGAATAACGCGGCATCAACGGATTCGCGCCGAGGATGGCTTTGATATCCATCAGCAACAGTTCCTGATGCTGCTGCTCATGCTGGATGCCGGCCTTGGTCAGCATCAGCACTTCAGGCGTGCACGCTGGCGAGTGCAGCAGCGTCATCATCGCGAGATCGACATGGTGGCGATAGGCGAGGATTTCGCGCACGGTGGGGCGCGACAGCGCGCCACGCCGACTCTGCTGCCAGTGCGGCCCCGCAGACTTGTAATAGGAGTTGAAGAGCAGCGCGTAGCCGGCGTGAAAGACCGGGTAATCTGGTGCATACCCGCGCAGGATGAATTGCTCAAAGAACCAAGTGGTATGGCCGAGATGCCACTTCGGCGGGCTGACCTCAGGCATGGGCTGAACGACGTAATCCTCGGTTTCGAGCCGGTCGCACAGATGTAGGCTTTCCTCGCGCGCGGCGCTTAGCCGGGCAGCGATCGTATGGGCTTGAGTGCATGACGGTGCCTCAATAGATCTCGCGGCTGCTTCAGTCATGATGGTGATCCGATAGATAGCGTCTGGATATCGTCAGCACGTTCATCGCGAAGCTCCGTTCTATATGGATGTTCCATGGGAGGTAAGCCCAATGGTTCATGTGTGGAGATCACGGGGATACAGCAAGTACGGTGCCAGCGCCGGAGCCATGGCTGAACCGCAGGATTTGCGTGTGAATAGTGCACTCTGGGCGACTACACCCTTGAGCGGTGCGTCTTTTGCCCCGTTTGTGTTTTTAAACGGGTGTTCAAATACCCACAACCCTTACCGCGAGCTAGTTCCTCTGCGAAATGGTGACCGGCGGCGCCCGTGTCCTGAAAAAGAGTCACGGGCGCCGCCGGTCACCATTTCGCAGCGGCTTCGCGAGTGGGAGAGGGCAACTCAAGAAATTATGAAATCTGTCGAAAAAAATCCACCGATTTCGTCAGTTATGGGGCATAAGGACATGCCGGAAGGCAAGTTGTGTTCTGAACTGCCGGGTGCATATGGAGGCTGCAATGATCGTTAAAAAACTTTCCTTTCTTCCGAGTGATACTCAGAGCGCCAGTGTCCTGAAAGACACTGATCCCGATCTGATCATCTCTTTTGGAGCACCCGCAGAGTCAGGAATGCAGAGTGTTTTTACCACGCTCAAGACGCATTGCCCGCGCGCTATCGTTATCGGTTGCACCACCAACGGACAGATTTTAGAGAAAGAACTTCTCGATGATGAGACCGTGTGTATTGCGATTCGCTTTGAAGCGACGCCGATTCGACATGCCAGCGTCATTATCGGGGCGATGGATGATTCGCGCGCCTGCGGGCAGGCGCTTGCCCGGCAGCTGAATGCGCCTGATCTCGCCGGTGTTTTCGTGCTTTCCAGTGGCCTCCACGTCAACGGCAGCCAGCTGCTGGCAGGAATGGTCGATGTCCTCGGGATGGCTGCTCCCATCACCGGTGGTTTGGCCGGTGATGCGGGAAAATTCATAGAAACTTTTGTGGTGGCTGATGCCCCGCCGCAGGCTCATGCAGTCTCTGCCATTGGTTTTTACGGTAATGTCATTCGCATCGGCCATGGCACTGCGGGTGGCTGGAGCGCCTTCGGGTCATGGCGGCAGATCACGCGCTCAGAAGGTGGCACACTCTACGAGCTCGATGGTAAGCCAGCGCTCGATATTTATGAGCACTATCTCGGTGATGAAGCCGCAGATCTACCCACCTCCGCGCTGCTCTTTCCCTTGCAGATCGAAGCTCCAGGCAACAGCAAGCATCAGCTCATTCGGACCATTCTTGGTATCGATCGCGATAAAAAATCGCTGCGCTGTGCCGGTGATATTCCCCAGGGCTGGAAGGTGCGGCTGATGTACAGCGCTTTCTATGATCTGAACGTTGCTGCGACCAAGGCCGCACGCCTCGCCACGGCAAATGTCGCTTCGCAGACGGCTGAAGGTGTGGCGCTCATGGTGAGCTGCATCGGTCGGCGCATGGTGATGGGACAGATGATTACCGATGAGATCGAAGCTGTCTGCTCCGAGTTGGGCGAACGCTTCTCTATGGTGGGCTTCTATTCCTATGGTGAGCTGGCGCCGCACGAGTTATCGGGAATTTGTGAACTACACAATCAGTCGATCACTATCACCACGCTCACGGAAGTGGATGCCTAATGTCTAGCATGCGCAATCTGTTCAACCGTCAGCTTCGCAAAGCGACCGGTAAAGATGGCGCTATTGACGTTGATGCGCTGGCTGAGCTGGTGGTGTCGACCTACGTAACTGCCGAAAAAGATCAGCGCCGTACTGCGCGCTCGATCTCATTGATGTCAGATGAGCTACGGCGTGCGAATGCCCGCCTGATGGAAGCCTTCAATATCGTTCCTGAGGGTTTGGCGATTGTTGATACCGATGGCAAGTATGTGCTGTTCAACAAGCGTTTTGCCGAGATCAACGATTCCGCCGCTGATGCCATTTATGTGGGAGCGGATTTCACCGATTCTCTGCGCACTAATCTCTATCGCGGACACTATCTCAGCGCGATTGGCCGCGAAGAAGCCTGGCTCGCCGAACGCTTGGCGGGGCATGAGCAGGAGCAATATGCGAGCGAAGAGCATATTCGCGGTGACCGCTGGGTGCGCATCGAAGAACGCCGGATGGAAGATGGCAGCAGGATTGGCGTTCGCGTCGACATTACCGACTTGAAAAAGCGCGAGGAAGCGCTGAAGCAGCGCACGGATCAATTGCTCAATGCGCAGACCATCGGCCGCATGGGCGATTGGAGCTATCGCATCGGCGAGAGTGAGGTCCAAATGTCGCAGCAGGGCTTGAATCTGCTCGGCATGAACGAATCCGTCGAGCGCCTGCCAATTCAAGTAGTAAAAGCATTGGTTCAGCAGAATGAGATGGCTCTTCCTCCCTGCATCCAGAGCGATAATCGTTGCGCCGGGGATATCTGCTCACAGTGTGCGTCGAACTGCGACGTTCAGGTGCGCCGCGCTGACGGTTCACTCGGCGATTTCATGATCACCTACCGCTCAACGGTTGATGTGTCGGGAAACGTGACGGGGTTTTCTGGCGTGATCCAGGATATTTCCGATCGCAAAATCGCCGAACGTGAACTAGAACGTCTCGCATATCGCGACCCGCTGACGGGCCTTGCCAATCGCGCGATGTTTCAGAAAAAGCTGAACGATGTTCTGCTGCAGTGCTTGAGCGGCGGGGTGGCGGCGCTGCTCCTTATCGACCTCGATCGTTTCAAGGACGTCAATGATACGCTCGGCCATGCCTCGGGCGATGAACTGTTACAGAAGGTGGCTGCGCGCGTCTGCGCTGTGCTCGGCGGTGAGCATTTTGTCGCGCGTCTGG
>JAITWN010000115.1 GCA_031285245.1 Chromatiales bacterium
GAGCATCGCCAGCGTGGCTTTGAGATAGTTCCGATTCATACCCCCCTCCAAAAACCGCATTTCCCCGATGGACTTACATTACAAGACAGTGGCCAGTACACTACAGGTACAGTTTTGATATCGATCAACGATACTGTACTGGTGTCTCGCCCATGACAATTATCACTCTCGATGCCAATGATTCCCTGCCGCTGATCGACCAGATCGTGAATGGGGTGAAAAAGCTCATCGACGAACACGCGATCCGCCCTGGTTCACGCATGCCCTCGATTCGCAGCTTCGCGCAGGATCACGGCATCAGCCGTTTCACCGTCGTGCAAGCTTATGACCGACTGGTGGCCATGGGCTACATGCAGTCGAGGCAAGGCTCGGGCTTCTACGTTTCGCCCCGTCCCAAACCGCAGGAAGCACTCGCCGGTGGCTGTGAGCCCGACAGCGCCATCGACATCGTGTGGCTGCTGAGAAATTCACTCGAACACCGCAGTAGCAGAACCATCCCGGGCGCGTGGTGGCTGCCGGCTTCATGGATGGTCGAAACCGGCATCAAGAAAAGTCTGCGTGCGCTGTCTTTGCGCGATGGCGAATTTCTCACCGCCTATGGCACACCGAGTGGCTATCTGCCGCTACGTGAACTGCTGCGTCGCCGTTTGCTCGACATCGGCGTCACCGTCGATCATGCGCAGATCGTCCTGACCTCGGGCGTGACTCACGCTATGGATCTCGTCGCACGCTATTTCATCCGCGCCGGAGATGCGGTGCTGGTCGATGATCCGGGCTACTTCATTTTGTTTGGTGGATTGCAGTCCTTCGGCGCGCGCGTCGTCGGCGTGCCGTGGAATGCCGATGGCCCTGATGTCGAGGCGATGGAAGCGCTGATCCGCGAGCATCGCCCCAAGCTGTTTTTTACCAACACCATCTTGCACAATCCGACCGGCGCGACCATCAGTCAGCCCGTTGCCTATCGCGTGCTGCAACTTGCCGAGAAGTACGATCTCATCCTCGTCGAAGATGATATCTATGGTGATTTTCATCCCGCGGCGGCAACGCGTCTCGCAACGCTCGATCAGCTCAGGCGCGTGATCTACGTCAGCAGTTTTTCAAAGAGCGTTTCAGCCAGTCTGCGCGTTGGCTATCTGGTGTGTAACCCTGCGCTTGCTGCCAATCTTTGTGACGTCAAACTGCTCACGGGGCTTACCACATCGGAAATCAGCGAGCGTTTGATGTATCAATTGCTCACCGAAGGCCACTACCGAAAACATCTCGATAAACTCAGAACCAAGCTGCAACTGGCGCGGGCGAGCACCATCGCTCGCCTCGAAGATCTCGGTTTTACTCTGCACTGCGAGCCAGCGGGTGGCATGTTTGTGTGGGCGAAACATGATGATTTTGCCAATACCGCTGAAGTTGCCAGTCTCGCTGCCGGCAAGGGTATCATGCTCGCACCGGGGAACATGTTTCGGCCGCATCAAGAGCCTTCGCCGTGGTTTCGCTTCAACGTTGCGCATTGTGATGATGAAGCAACGTTCAGCTTTTTTCGCGAGCGGCGTTGATCATGATGCGTGAACCATTGGCCATCGTTGTACGAGTCACTTGATATGCTGCAAATCTCACGTGCTGTCATCATCCCCGAACACGAGATCGAGCTGAGCGCAGTTCGCTCTCAGGGCGCGGGCGGACAGAACGTCAACAAGGTTGCGAGCGCGATTCATCTGCGCTTTGATATCGAAGCTTCCTCGCTGCCGGAATTCTACAAACAGCGTTTGCGCAAACTGAGCGATCACCGCATCACCAGCGCAGGCATCATCGTCATCAAAGCGCAGGAATATCGCAGCCAGGAACAAAACCGCGAAGCCGCACTCGCGCGTTTGCGCGAACTCATCCAACGCGCCGTTGTAACACGCAAAAAACGCATACCAACGCGACCAGGAAAAGCCGCGCAGGAAAGGCGCCTCGAAGGCAAAGCACTGCAAGGAAAAAGAAAGCGCCAGCGCGCAGATTCAAAGAGCGGGGCGCTTGGGGATGATTAGTGATCTTTCGCTGATTTGCGACAGTATCTCCCCTCTCCCGCTTGCGAGGAGGGCGCAGCCGGTTGGGGGAGAGGGCTATAGAGATCTGCCATATTTATAGAACTCTTAATAGACGCGCTGACTATCATCGTCGCGGAGTACTTGCTACATGAGTTCATCTGATACGCAGCACTGGAATCCGGCACAGTACCAGCAGAATGCGCGCTTCGTTTCTGATCTCGGTGTGCCTGTCGTCGAACTGCTATCGCCCCAGCCGGGTGAGCGCATTCTCGATCTCGGCTGTGGAGACGGCGCACTGTCACTGAAGCTGGTCGAGGCCAGATGCACAGTGGTTGCCGTCGATGCAAGTGCCGAAATGATCGCAGCAGCCCAGGCGCTCGGTCTTGACGCGCGCGTCATGGATGGGCAATCGTTGCAATTCGAACGTGAATTCGACGCGGTCTTCTCCAACGCCGCGCTGCACTGGATGAAACAGCCAGCGCAAGTCATTGCTGGTGTGTGGCGAGCGTTGAAACCGGGTGGTCGTTTCGTCGGTGAGATGGGCGGCAAAGCTAATGTCGCTGCTATCGTCACAGCGCTCGACGCAGCATTGTCAGCACGAGGAAAGCTCGCTCCTAATCCCTGGTATTTTCCGAGCGCCGAGGAATACAGCGCGCTGCTCGTCGCACGCGGTTTTGAGGTGCGAGTGATTGAGACCTTTGTCCGCCCGACATTATTGCCGGGCGATGTAGGCGGTTGGCTCGAAACCTTTGCTCATGCTTATACCGTGCTCCTGACAGAGTCTGAGAGGCAGGCGCTCATCGCCGAGGTCGTTGATGCGCTGCGAGGAACGCTCTGCGGCGCGGATGGCGCGTGGCGCGCAGACTATGTACGCCTGCGATTCGCTGCGGTGAAGCCTGAGATTGCAATCAGATAACGCCGACTGTACGGATATCGAAATAATCTCTCTGCGGGCATCACCATGACAGAAACCATGACCTCCCACTTCCAATTGATCGGTGGCCAGCCAGCCATCGATCGCATCGTCGATCTGTTTTACGACCGCATGGACACACTGCCCGAAGCCGAGAAAATCCGCGCCATGCACCCCGCTGATCTGACTGGCATCCGCATCGTGCTGAAAAAATACCTCGCCGAATGGCTAGGTGGCCCCAAGACCTATTCCGAAGAACGCGGACACCCGCGCCTACGCATGCGTCACATGCCATTCCCCATCAGCACTGCCGAACGCGATGCCTGGATGCTATGCATGACTGGCGCGCTCGAAGAAGTCATCACCGACCGCATGCTGCGTGAACATCTCACGCAGCAATTATTCAGAGTTGCGGATTGGATGCGGAATGTTGAAGGGTGATCAATGCAGTTATAGCTTTGGCTTATGAGCGGCCAAGCTGCTGGTGTCGAGCAAGGCTGAATAGAGAAGTGTTGTTGTTAAGCAGGATCGACGCTGCGTTGCTTAAAGCCGGCATCGGGCGCAAGAAGTCAAAGCATCTCAACGCGGGCTGATAGCGCGGTATAAGTTGATAGGGCGCGTCGGTCGCAGGTTAGCAGCACGATACCAGTGGTGGCTGCGGCCAAAGCTACCAAACCATCATAGACGGCACCGCCCGCGATGCCTGCTTCAGTCAATGTCGCCAAGGCGCGAGCCGATTGGCTTGGTGTGAGGAACACGCTGGCGGGGAAGTTCGCTTCAATGACCGACCGCGCACCGGCGGCATTCAAACGTAATACACCGGGCAGACGCGTCAGTCTCGAATACCGCGTGCCCTGCCAATCCGAGTGTTGCACCACGCGTGCGTTTCATCACTGCGGCGTGTGCTTCGGTAGTTGGTGCTATCAAGGCAATAGCGGCACTGATGTCGAGGAGCAGGTCAGCGTTGGTCGGCAAGTCGCAGCTCCCGGATGTCGTCAGCGTTAAGCGTCGGTCCATCAGCAGTAATCACCATGCGCCCATTACGCTCGCCTAGTTGATTGGGGGTGATAGCGGTAATGCGCACGTCCACACCTTCAATCACGATGTCCACCGGCCCCGGAACCAGCCCGAGGCGAGCGCGAATCGCGGCGGGGATGATGACCCGACCTGCCTTGTCTATGGTTGTTTTCATGGCATGAAAATATTATGAGAAATGGGGTGCCGCAATGGTTGCGATAGGCTCTTGTTCTAGGGTGCAGGTTTCGTGCACGACTGGAGGAGGAGCGAGCTGTGGAGATGGCGTCTTCATGATGGGGGCCATTTTTGGTATTTAAGAAACCTCTGAAAAGCCTCCGTCATTGCGACGGCGAAGCCGAAGCAATCCGGTGGCCTTCGCCATTGCCACGGGGCTAGCGCCCCTCGCAATGACGAAGCGCGGTTTTTCAGAAATCAGTTCAAGCGAACGAGCGCGCGCTTTCTGTCGAGCTCGCAAAAGGATTCATCACTTCAACTCCCGTCCGCCGGAAGTCCCGATCATTGCGGGTAACGACGGTCAGTCCATAGATCAGCGCCGTGGCAGCGATCTGTTTATCGAGTGCGTGCTCATGGTGTGGCGAACGCAGCTTTCCCCATGGCGGCTGCGCGGTATCCGCGTCGAGCCCGAGTATGTGATCTGCGTATTCCTCCAGAATCACGTCAAGCCACGCTTCAAGCCGTGATGCTTGCGCGCCATCGCCCCGATGCTGTCGCAAATGAATTGGTCTGCGCGAATTGATTTGTTTTTCAGAGCGGGATCTCTTGCGCGCTGGTCGGATTTCAATTGCTGGAGTGAAAGAGTCTTTTCTGGATGGCTACGCGCGCACGGCGGTTTGGTTTTTTCAATTCCATTGATGGCGGCCGGTATCGTGCTGCTCATATTTACCGTTAGGATGGCACTCCGGGAGAAAACAAGTACGGCCCTAGCCCTGAGGTTGTCGCCTGACGAAGCATTAATATGCAAGAGTATCCCGAGCATTCTTCCCGCTAACCCAGAGACCACAATGAACGATCTTCCCCCGTGCCCTAAATGCCAAGGTCTGTATGCCTATCAGGATGGCGATATGCTGATTTGTCCGGAATGCGCGCATGAATGGTTGGATGCGGCTGATGCCGAGTCGGTGGCGGGCGCGCTGGTGGTGAAGGATGCGCATGGGAATTTGCTGGCTGATGGGGATGTGGTGATGGTCATCAAGGATCTCAAGGTCAAGGGTTCTTCCGCGGTGGTGAAGGTTGGGACCAAGGTGAGGAATATTCGTCTCATCGAGGGAGATCACAATCTTGATTGCAAGATCGATGGCATCGGGGCGATGAAGCTCAAGTCGGAGTTCGTGAAGAAAGCCTGAAGGCGGCGGCGCAGAACCAGCGCGTTCTTGAATTGTGGAAGGTTCCACACGAAATCGCGAGTGATCTTGATCGCGTAAAGTTGCGCAATTTTGTGGTCTCGCACGGGCCGATGAAACACTGCGCGTAACCTGTCGGCAACCTGTATCAACAATTCGTCACCGACATGGTGACCGCGGCTATCGTTGATCGGTTTGAAGCCATCGCGGTGAATATTTCTGCCAATCAGCTTGACAAAGGGACGCTGGCGCAATTGGTGCAATCGGCGCTGACGGCATCCGGCTTGCCACCGGGGAGGCTTGAAATCGAAGTGACGGAAACAGCGCTCATTATCGATGAACATGTCGTGCTCGATGAGCTGTGCCACGTGCAAAGTCTCGGCGTGCACATCGCGCTGGATGCTTTTG
>JAITWN010000148.1 GCA_031285245.1 Chromatiales bacterium
TCCTCATACCACCCCCTGGCGGGGGGTTGGGTTTTTTGCCCCCGCCCCGCGGCATGGAAACAGCTTTGACAAGCGCAGGTTTAGACTTCAAGATAAGCCCCGCTTCGAAAACAGCAGTCCACTAACTCTCTGGATTACAGAAACTTCCGCCGGCACATCACACTGCCAGGCCCCTGATCCGGACGGACACCGGGAGACATGAGCAAAAATCTGGTCATCGTCGAATCACCAGCGAAAGCAAAAACGCTGGGCAAGTATCTGGGCAAAGACTTCCAGGTGCTCGCTTCGTACGGGCACGTGCGCGACCTGCTGCCGAAAGAAGGCGCGGTCGATCCCGATCACGATTTCGCGATGAAGTATCAAGCGATCGAGAAGAATCAAAAGCATCTCGAACAGATCTGCAAAGCCATCAAGGGCGCCGATGCGCTCTATCTCGCCACTGACCCGGATCGCGAAGGCGAAGCCATCTCGTGGCATCTCTACGAGATTCTTGCCGGCAAAAAGCTGCTCAAAGACAAACCGGTGCATCGCATTGTGTTTCACGAGATCACGCGCAACGCGGTGCAGGAAGCGCTCAAGCATCCGCGCGAAGTTTCAATGAATCTCGTCAACGCACAGCAGGCGCGCCGTGCGCTCGATTATCTGGTCGGCTTCAATCTCTCGCCGCTGTTGTGGAAGAAGATCCGGCGCGGCTTGTCGGCCGGACGCGTGCAGAGCCCGGCGCTGCGTATGATCGTCGAGCGCGAACTCGAAATCGAAGCCTTCAAATCGCGCGAGTATTGGACTATCGAAGCTGCCGCAGCGAAACAGGAAGATCGTTTTCGCGCGCGCCTCACTGCCCATCAGGGCAAGAAGATCACGCAGTTCAGCGTCGATAACGCAAGCGATGCAAAGAAAGTCGAAACCGCGCTACTCAAAGCCGCGCATGGCAAACTAACCGTCACCAGCGTCGAGAAGAAACAGCGCAAGCGCAATCCAGCAGCGCCGTTCATCACGTCAACGTTGCAACAGGAAGCCGCACGCAAACTCGGCTTCACCGCGCAGCGCACCATGCGCACTGCGCAGCAGCTCTATGAAGGTATCGATACCGGCCAGGGCGCGGCAGGTCTCATCACCTACATGCGTACCGACTCGGTGAATCTTGCGCAGGAAGCGGTGGAAGAAATCCGGCGTTTGATCGGCGAGCGCTTCGGCAATAACAAACTGCCGAACGAAGTACAGATCTACAAAACCAAATCGAAAAATGCCCAAGAAGCGCACGAAGCAATACGTCCGACTTCGGTGTTCACCGATCCGGAAGCGGTAAAAGAGCAGCTCAACGCGGATCAATACAAACTCTATCGCTTGATCTGGCAGCGCACCGTCGCGTGTCAGATGCTGCATGCCACGATTGATACGGTCGGCGTCGACCTCGAAGGCGGCAAAGGTGACATGTTCCGCGCCACCGGCTCGACCATCGTTGATCCCGGCTTCATGGCGGTGTATCGCGAAGGCGTTGATGACAGCAAAGATGCTGACGAACAGCAAAGCCTGCTGCCTGAGCTCAGTGAAGGCGAAGTCATCACGCTCGAAGGCATTCACACCGAACAACACTTCACCGAACCGCCGCCGCGCTACACGGAAGCGAGTCTGATCAAAGCGCTCGAAGAGCACGGCATCGGCCGTCCGTCGACTTACGCCTCAATCATCGCCACACTCCAGCAGCGCGAATACGTCACGCTCGACAAGAAGCGCTTCCAGCCGACTGACGTCGGCCGCATCGTGAATAAATTCCTCACCGAGCACTTCGCGCGTTACGTCGATTACGAATTCACCGCGCATCTCGAAGACGGCCTCGACGCAGTATCACGCGGCGAACAGGAATGGGTGCCGCTGATGCGCTCATTCTGGGAGCCGTTCAACGGCTTGGTGGAAGAGAAAGACAAGACCGTACAGCGCAAAGACGTCACCCAGGAAGCGCTCGACGAAGCCTGCCCGAAGTGCGGCAAGCCACTGTCGATCCGGCTTGGCCGTCGCGGTCGCTTCATCGGTTGCACCGGTTTTCCGGAGTGCGATTACACGCGCAACATGGGCGATGATGGCGACGAACAACAAAGCGTCGAACAGATCGAGGGCCGCGTATGCCCGCAATGCGGCGGCAGTCTGCTGGTACGCAATGGGCCCTACGGCAAATTCATCGGCTGCGGTAATTATCCGAAGTGCAAATTCATCGAGCCGCTCGCCAAACCGGCAGACACCGCGGTTACCTGCCCGCAATGCGGCAAAGGCACGATGCTGCAACGCCGTTCACGGCGCGGCAAAGTCTTCTTCTCCTGCTCGACTTATCCTGACTGCGATTACGCGGTATGGAATGAACCGAAGGCAATGCCCTGCCCGGAATGTCAGTGGCCGATGCTGACGATCAAAACCACCAAACGAGGCAGCGAACTCGTCTGTCCGCAGAAGGAATGTGGACACACCGAGCCCTACGAACCGCCCCCACCCGAGGAAAAGCACTAAGCGCAGGGTTTTTCGTCATTGCGAGGAGCGCCAGATGGCTATTGGCGCCGTGGCAATCCAGACAGTGCATGGATTGCTTCGGCTTCGCCTCGCAATGACGGCGGTTTTTCAGATGGCCATCGCCCTATCGACCGTCTGTCTATCGAGCTGCGGGGCAAACATTTCGATGAAGGAATACATATAGCCGCGGAGCTGGCTGCCACGACGCAAACCAAGGCGCGTGGTGCAAGGTTCGAAAAGATGGCTGGCATCGAGCATGCGAAGGTTCGTATCACGCTCGGAATTGAACGCCATCGCTGCCATCAGGCCGATACCGATACCGATTTCGACATAAGTCTTGATGACATCGGAATCGATCGCCGAGAACACTACATTCGGCCGCAAACCAGCGCGCTCGAAGGCATCGTTGATCTTCATGCGACCGGCGAACGAGAAGTCATAGGTCACGATCGGATACTGCGCGATCTTCTCCAGCGTCAGCGGATGATCGCGCAAAATCGGCAAGCCCGGCGGCGCGATCACGCAGTGATTCCAGTCATAGCAGGACATCATCACCAGATCCTCAACGAGGTCGATACCCTCGGTGGCGATGGCAATGTCCGCCACCCCGGAGGCAGCGAGCTGCGCCACCTGCATCGGGTCGCCTTGGTGCAAGTGCAGACGCACGTTGGGATAGCGTTCGGCAAATGCCTTGATCACCGGCGGCAAAGCATAACGGGCCTGAGTGTGGGTGGTGGCGATGGAAAGACTGCCTCCGACCTCATCGGTGTATTCGAAGCCGACCTGGCGGATGTGCTCGAGCTCACGCAGCACGCGCTCAGCCATGGCGAGCACCGCACGGCCGGGCTGGGTAATGCCGATCAAGCGTTTCCCGTTACGCTCGAAAATCTGGATCTTCAGCTCTTCTTCGAGCTGGCGAATCTGGTTGCTGATGCCGGGTTGGGAGGTATTGAGCATCTGGGCCGCGGCCGAAATATTGAGGCCACAGCGAGCACCTTCGCGC
>JAITWN010000092.1 GCA_031285245.1 Chromatiales bacterium
CGTTACTCTTTTTCAGGACCGTTGGCGCGCAGCGGCTCCGTGCCTGAAAAAGAGTAACGGGCACCGCCGGTCACCAAGCCTTCAACCCAATTGTGGCGCGCCGGCCTGCGTCTCAAGCCCCGATGGACTTGGGGCGGGGGAATTCCATGGCTCGGCCCGGGTCTCAAGGTGTATCATGAACCATCCCTCGCATTTGTCTCCAGTCAACGTGTGCTACGTCTCGAAGCCGCCAGTTTTTCGCAAGGAATACCCATGATGTCTGCCGCGCCATGGGCCCAGGCAATATATGGCGTGATGTGTCGCGTGCGCGGCGCGCTCCTCGTTATCCTGTTGTCGTGGGTTACAGCGCCCGCTGTCGCAGCGGATCTGCGCACGGATCTATGGGTGACTAACGGCGCGGTGCGTGCGATCGCGGTTGATAGCGTGGCTGGGCGCATTTATCTCGGTGGTGATTTCACTGAGGTGGGGCCGGCGGATGCGCTGGCGCCGCGCGTGGCGCGTAGTCATCTTGCCGCGTTCGATCTGCGTAGCGGTGAGGTCACTTCCTGGGATCCGAGCGCCAACGACACGGTCTATGCGCTGTGGCTGTCAGCCAATCGCGATACTTTGTATGTGGGTGGTGCATTCACGGCGGTGGGTGGTCAGGTGAGAAATCGTCTGGTTGCGCTCGATACCGTTGTTGGTGCGCCACGCACGCTGTGGGAGCCATCCGTCAATGGTGTCGTGCGGGCGATCGTGCCCTCGACATCTGGCAATACACTCTACGTTGGCGGCGCTTTTGATGCGGTGAATGGACTCGCGCACCGCGCTCTCGCCGAAATTGGCATGGTCAATAACCCTGGCGTCACGGGGTTCGGTGTGCCCGCGTTGTTTGAAGTCGGCGCCGATGTGTATGCGCTGGCGCTCGCGGCAAACGGGCTTTTTATCGGCGGAGATTTCGTCGGCATCTTCGATCCGGTGAAGAGCGATGATCCCGCGCCTACGCCGCTGCCACCGCCGCCGCAGCGTCTCGCCGCGGTTGATCTCTCGACTTTCCGTCTCAGCAGCGCCTGGGCGCCCGTGATCGATGATGGTGAGGTGCGCGCGCTGAGCTATCTGCCCGGTCAGAGCGTGATCTTTGTTGGCGGCAGCTTCACCAAAATTGATGGCGCTTCCCACGTGGGTCTCGCAGAGTTCGATGTAGATAAGGGCCAAGGCAAGCCGCAGGCGTGGAATCCGCAATTGGTCGGTGTCGTCGATACGCTTACTCGTTCGCTGGACCGCAGCGCGCTTTATCTCGGCGGGCAGTTCAGCGCCATCGCTGGTGTGTCGCGCACCAATCTGGCTGGAGTGAATGCGAACACGGGCGTGTTGCTGAGTGATTGGAATGCGGCGGCTGATGGTGAGGTGTTCAGCTTGAGCGCGGCTGCGGGTGCGCAAGATGCGCCTGAGGAAACCTATGTGCTGTATGTCGGCGGCGCTTTCACCAGCATCGATGGCAATGCGCGGCCTGGGCTCGCCGCACTCAGCGCGCCTGCGCCGGAGCGTGAGCCGCCAATCACCACTGCTGATCCGGCGGGACGTTTCTTCAGTTCTGCAGATCTTCCTCCTCCTCCGCAAAATTGTAATGACGGCAGTCTGCCCTTACCGCCAGGGCAACCGGCATGCGGTCTTGAACTGATAGTGAGTCTGGTGTGCGATGACGGCGATGGCTCAGGTTGCGCCGCAACGTATTACACGCTCGATGGCAGCGAACCCACCACGGATTCGTTGCTCTATCAGCAAGCGATCAGTATTCGCGCCTCCACTGAGCTGAAGTTCTTTTCGATCGATCGCGTTGGTAATGTCGGCGCGGTTGTCCGCGAGGCGTACGTTTTTGAAACCGATCCACCGCTTACCACGGCCGATCCGCCTTCGCGCGTTTTCGATGCGAAGCGTCTGGAGATTCGCTTGATCTGCATCGATGCCGATTCCGGATGCGCCGCCACGTATTACACGCTCGATGGGTCAAAGCCAACGGCGCAGTCGCAGCGCTACACCGGCCCGATCGTTATCAGCAAAGACACGGTGTTGCAGTATTTCTCGGTGGATGTCGCGGGTAACGTGGAAGGTATTCATCGCAATGATTACGTTAGCGATCGCGGCAGGGTGGGTGCCTTCGGTCTGGAGCTGCTGTTGATGTTGCCAGCGCTCGCACTGATGCGGCGCAGACAGCCGGGGCGCAGCTAGAGGTGGCGGGAATGTTTCGGCAATGGCTGCTTGGTGTTTGTCTGTTGATCGCAGGCAATGGGGTTTGTTCGGCTGCGGTCATTCATGCCATGGCGATCGCGGGAGATCGCTTGTTCATCGGTGGTGAGTTCAGCATCGGTGGTCGGAGCAATCTTGCCGCCATCGATCTACGCACCGGCAGTCTCGATGCTGCTTGGGCAGCAAATACCGATGGTCCGGTATATGCGCTCATCGTAAGTGGCACGACGCTTTATGTTGGCGGAGATTTTTCCACGGTACGCACGAGCGCGCGCGCGCATATCGCTGCGGTGAACACAACGAACAGCACGGTGTCGACCTGGAATCCGAATGCTGACGACACGGTGCGCGCATTCGCGCTTTCAAGCGATGGTCTGACGCTGTATGTGGGCGGGGATTTTAGTGCTCTCGGTGGCGATGCGCGCAGCCGCATTGCGAGCGTGAACACGCGTGTGCCGAATGGTGCGAATGGTGTTGCCGAGACCGGTGGTGCGTTGCCGTGGACTCCGTTCGCTAACGCGGCTGTGTATGCCATCGCGCTCGATGAAGCAGGCGGGCGTGTTTATGTCGGCGGTGACTTCACCGCGATCAATAGTACCGCGCGCGCTGGACTCGCTGCATTGTCGATCACCAGTGCAGCAACTTTACCCTGGAGCATCGATGCAGCGCCGGGTGCGCATGTGCGTGCGCTGTTGCGTGATGACACGCGGCTCTTGGTGGGTGGTGAGTATGCTGCTGGTCCCTATGCCAATCTCACGGCGTTCACGCTCGCAGGTGCTGCGCCGGTAGCTTGGAACGCACAGGTGAACGGTGAAGTGCGCGCGCTCACTTTGAGTCCGGATCGCGCGCGTTTATATGTGGCAGGAATGTTTTCGCAGGCAGGTGGCGAGGCGCGCAGTCACATTGCCGGCTTCAGGATCAATGCAGGTATCGGCGAGTTGATGCCATGGAATCCTGGTGGCGATAGCGCGATCGCGAGCCTTGATGCACTTGCCGTTGATGGCGAACGCCAGATGCTGCACCTTGGCGGTGATTTCACTCGCATCGATGGTGTCGATGTGACGCAGTTACGCGCGGCGCTCGGTATTGCGCCGCCGACGACCACGGTAGCGCCGAGCGGTGGCAGTTATCGCGCGCCTGGTGTGGCCGAGCTGAGTTGTGACGCGGGTGCGGCGCAGTGCCTGCGGATCTGTTATCGCAGTGATGGCTCTGTGCCACAGTCACCCATCGATTGTGCTGCGTCGCCGCTCACAGTACCAGTTGCCGCTACCACGCTGCGTTTTTTCTCCGAAGATGTTGCTGGTGTGCGCGAAGCCTTGCAGGAAGAGCGTTATGCCGTCGACAACCTTGCGCCGATCACGACGATTTCACTGGCCTCAGGTCTTTACGGTGCGGCGGACGATACCGCGTTGAAGCTCACCTGCGAGGATGATCAGCCGGATTTCGGCTGCGTCACGCGTTACACGCTGGACGGTTCATTGCCAGATGAGTTCTCGCCGGTATATACCGCGCCGATTTCTCTTGCTGCTTTCTTTCCTGATCCATCTATTCCGGCTGATGAGGTCAATCCTTTGCTGCATCTCGCCGGGACTGTCACTCTGCGCACGTTCTCGGTGGATGGCGCGGGCAATATTGAGGCGCCGCAGACGCGTGCTTATGACATTGATCTTGCGCCGCCGCAGATCACTTCTTCACTGCCGAGCGGTAATTATGTCGGAGCGCGCACGGTTGAATTGCAGTGCAACGACGGCGCCGGTTCAGGTTGTCGTGATGTTTTCTATACGCTGAACGGCACGGTGCCAAAGCTCGATGAGGCAGGCGTGCCAGTGCCTCCGGCGCTGCGTTACAACGGCGCACTGACGCTCGATCGCGCTACCAGCATCGGTGTGCTGGCATTCGATAACGCCGGCAACAGTAGTAATGGCGTTGTCGCTGCCTATGCGTTCACCACGCCAACGCCGCCGACGCGCTCTGGCGTTGGTGCGTTCGATGAGGTTTTGCTGATGATGCTGGGTGGAGTGTGGTTGTGGCGACGCCGCATCAGCGCAGGCGAGTGATTTTGCTGCGCTGAATATCGCTGCGCTGTTGCCCTCTCCCCAACCGGCTTCGCCCCCTCTCGCTACGCTCTCTCACAAGTGAGAGGGGGGGGAGAGGCTGGCTAGCGGCGCTTTCAAAAAACATTTTGTTAGGTGTCGTTAGTGCCGGAAATGCCGCATGCCGGTGAAGACCATGGCGATGCCGTGCTCGTCGGCGGCGGCGATGACTTCCTGATCACGCATGGAGCCGCCCGGTTGAATCACCGCGGTGACGCCAGCTTGCGCTGCGTGATCGAGACCATCGCGGAAGGGGAAGAAGGCGTCTGAAGCCATCACTGATCCGCGCACTTCGAGGCCGGCGTCAGCGGCTTTGATCGCTGCGATGCGCGCGCTGTAAACCCGGCTCATCTGGCCAGCGCCAACGCCGATCGTCATGCTGTCACGGCAATACACGATTGCATTGGACTTCACGTACTTCGCTACACGCCACGCGAACAGCAAATCGCGCAGCTCATCCGCGCTTGGCGCGCGCTTGGTGACCACTTTCAATTCGCTAGCGCTGATGCGTCCGCTGTCATGATCTTGTACCAGTAGGCCACCGTTGACGCGACGATAGTCGCGCGTCGCGGCAGATGTCGCGTTCACAGGTTGACCGCATTCGAGCACGCGCACATTAGCCTTGCCGGCAAGTGCGGCGCGCGCTGCTTCATCGATCTCAGGTGCGATGATCACTTCGACGAACTGTCGTTCCACGATCGCAGCAGCGGTGGCTGCATCAAGCTTGCGGTTGAAAGCGATGATGCCGCCGAATGCTGAGGTGGGGTCGGTGCGATAAGCTTCTTCATAGGCATCGCGGATACTCGCGCGTTCGGCAACGCCGCAAGGATTGGCGTGTTTGACGATGACGCAGGCTGGGTGCTCGAACGACAATACGCATTCGAGCGCGGTATCGGCGTCGGCGATGTTATTGAAGGAAAGCGGTTTGCCCTGAATCTGATTGGACGCTGCCACGGTGCCCGGCGCAGCATCGTTTTCACGATAGAAGGCTGCCTGCTGATGCGGGTTTTCACCGTACCGCAGATCCTCTGCTTTGAGCATCTGCAGATTGAAGGTGCGCGGGAAATGCGCGGGCTCGCCCTCATTGAGGCGCGCGCCGAGATAAGAGGCGATCGCGCCGTCATAGCGCGCGCTGTGTTCGAAAGCGCTTACCGCGAGCTCAAAACGCAGCGCGTGGCTCACGGCGCCAGCGCCGCTTTCCATGGCTGCGATCACGCGCGCGTAGTCGGCGGGATCGACGATTACTGTCACTGCGGCATGGTTCTTCGCTGCCGCGCGCACCATGGCCGGACCGCCGATGTCGATGTTCTCGATCGCATCACTTAGCGTGCAACCTGGGCGCGCTACCGTCTGCATGAAGGGATAGAGATTGACTGCAAGTAGATCGATGGGCGCAATGTTCGCGCGCTCCATCACCGCTTCATCGATACCGCGTCGCCCGAGCAGTCCGCCATGAATGCGCGGATGCAGGGTTTTGACGCGGCCATCCATCATTTCAGGAAAGCCGGTGTAATCGGAAACTTCGATCACGTCGATGCCTTCGGCGGCGAGCAATTTCGCTGTGCCGCCGGTCGACAGGATCTCAACGCCCAGGCGGCGCAGCGCGCGCGCAAAGTCAGCGACGCCGGTTTTGTCGGAGACGCTGATCAGCGCGCGACGGATGGTGCTCATGGACGGACTCCTTAAAACGTGATCAGTGGATGATGATCTGAAAAAGTGATCAGCTCACTTGTTGAGCCCGAATTGTTCGAGCTTTTTGCGCAAGGTGCTGCGGTTGATGCCGAGGATCTCTGCGGCTTTGCTTTGACTGCCCGCGGTGAC
>JAITWN010000107.1 GCA_031285245.1 Chromatiales bacterium
GGGTAATGGCATGGGTAGCGCGCTTTCGGCGAGATGAATCACGATCGCAAGCGCAGCGAGCCCGGCGATGACATAGTCCTCGCGCTCAGCGGTGAGCGTGATCTGCCGCATAGCCTGATTCATCTGTGATTCATGTCAGAAGTTGATACTGTCCCAGCGCGCGTGATGACCGGTGATGGTGAGGCTGACGCGATTGGGCAGGCAGGCGGCGACTGTGCCACTGGCGCTCAGCCAGCCAGCGTGAATGCAGAGCTTGCCCGTGCAGGGCGAACTCACGAAACGCGCTTTGCCGTCATGGATCTCGATCACGCTGGCGCCGAGCGGGCCTGCAATCTCAACTTGCCGATCCATCGTCAGCGCCAGCGTCAGCTCATGACCACTGCCATCGACGATGAGCGCCTGTGTGCCTGGCGCGCTCCCGCTCCAATAAGTGAGATAGAGCCAGGGCAGTGCGATTAACGCGCCGAGCACAATGAAGTAATCACCGCGTTTCACGCGGGCTCTCTCCAGCGATGAAGACGCCAGCCGGGGGGGCGATTTCAAAGTGCACGCGGCGCGCCATTTCTGCAGTCATGTAGATGCGCATATCGGTGTCGATCATCATCACCTGCGTGATGCCCATGCGCTGCGCGACTTCCTGCCAATGATCGGGACCAGCAACGAACAGTCCGGTGACAGCGGCATCGGCGGTCGCGCCATCAGCACCGATGGCGGTGACGGAAATTACTTGTCGTGCGGGAAAGCCATCACGCGGATCGAGAATGTGATGGTAGCGACGCCCTTCGAAATAGAAAAAACGCTCATAGTCGCCGGAGGTGAACACGGCTTCATCGCCATGAGTTTCAATCGATGCGAGGATGCCGCCTTCGCTGTGATCAGCGGGCTGGCGAATGCCGATGCTCCAGGGGCGTTTGCCGTGACTGCCGATGGCGCGCAGATCGCCACCGGCGTTGACGATGGCGTTTTCGATGCCGAGTTCGCGCAGCGCAGCGATGGCGAGGTCAACGGTATAGCCTTTGGCGAAAGCGCCGAGATCGAGTTGCACCGCTGGGTTGTTACTGCCCGCATGCAAGCCCTCTATCCATAGCGCGTCCATGTCGGGTGCTTGCGCGAGCAGCGCATCGATGGCTGCCTGCGTGGGCGGCGGGCCATGCGGAGGTTCGTCACTGTGAAATCCCCACAGCGCAATCAAGCGGCCGATTGCTGGATTGAAAAGCTGTCCGCTCGCGGCAGCGAGTTCACGCGCACGCCTCAGTGCGGCGATGGTAGCGGGGGAGAGGGTGAGACTTTGGCCTTCGGCGATAGCGGTGTTGAGCGCAGTGATTTCGCTCGGCTCCCAGGCATGCCAACGCTGGTGTGCATCGTTGACGATTTCTTCGACGCGTCGCACCGCTTTTGCGGCGCGTTCATCATCGACGTCCCACAGGCTGATCTCGATCAAAGTACCAAGTGAGAAAAACTGGCGCTTGTAAGCCTCTTTCTCAGTCGGTGCGCAGGCGATGAGCAGCGCCGCGAGCGTGACGGCCAGCAATAACAGCGAGACTCGGCCGCGCGACATGAAGCCCTGCTTCACTGCAGGCGGGCCTCGATGCAATCCATCAATTGAGCGCTGATATTGAGGCCGAATTGGGCGTCGAGTTCACGAATGCAAGTTGGGCTGGTGACATTGATCTCGGTGAGATAGTCGCCGATGACGTCAAGGCCAACGAAGAGCAAGCCGTTGCGACGCAGCTCCAGGCCGACCTCAGCTGCGATCCAGCGATCGCGTTCGGTGAGTGGCTGGCCGACGCCGCGTCCGCCGGCGGCGAGATTCGCGCGCGTTTCACCGGCGGCGGGAATGCGCGCGAGCGCATAAGGGACCGGCTCGCCGTTCACCATCAGGATGCGTTTGTCGCCAAGCGTGATCGCAGGCAGATAGCGCTGCATCATGGTTGGCGTACGGCCGTGATTGGTCATGATTTCGAGCACGACGCTGAGATTGGCATCGTTCTCGCGCATGCGAAACACCGATTCGCCGCCCATTGCCTGCAAGGGTTTGACGATGACATCGCCATGCGTGGCGAGAAAGGCGCGCAGCTCAGCATAGTCGCTGCTCACCAGCGTTGGCGGTGTGCACTGCGGGAAGCGCGCGAGTGCAAGTTTTTCGTTGGTGTCACGCAGCGCCTGTGCGCGGTTGACCACCAGCACGCCAGCGGCTTCGGCGCGTTCGAGCAGATAGGTGGAAAAAATATAGTTCATGTCGAAGGGTGGATCCTTACGCATCAGGATCACTTGTAGCGCGCTTACCGGTGCGCGCCGCTCCTCGCCGAAGCTGAACCAATCGTACTTGTCGTCACGCACCGTGAGCGCGCGCATGCGTGCGCGTAGCTCCGCGCCTTCGAGTGTGAGATCACCAAGCTCCATGTACCACAGCCGCCAGCCGCGTCGCTGCGCTTCGAGCAGCATGGCGAGCGTGCTGTCTTTCGCTGGTTTGATGCTGGCGATGGGGTCCATGACGACGCCGAGTTCGATGCTCATGTAGATCTCCCAAGACGGCGCGATGTCACAGCGTTTTTTCTTTCGGTGCCAGCGCGGCGGCCATTTCGCGTGCAGCGGCGAGGAGTGCCAGGCGCGCGATCACGCCATAGGCGTAGAAACGATTGGGGCGCGCGTGAGGTTCGAGATGGCATTCGGGCGCAGTGCAGGTGTTTTCAAAGGCGAGTGGCTCGAAATGCATGCCGGGCGCGTTGAGGTTTTCATCCGCGCCGCGACGTGTATGCACGCGATAGAAACCGCCGACCACGTAACGATCGATCATGTATACCACTGGCTCGGCGACGGCCTGTGCATCGCCCCAGGTTTCGAAGGTGTAAACGCCTTCTTGCAGGATGACATCTGAAGTATTCATGCCACCCTTGGACGCTGCCATGCGCGTGCGTTCCTTACGATTCATCGCGCGCACTTCGTCCGGCGAACGCACCATCATTACGCCCATGCCGTAGGTGCCAGCATCGGCTTTCACCACCACGTAGGGTTGTTTGTCGACGTTATATTCTGCGTATTTTTTCTGGATCGATTTCAGCAGGCTGTCGACGTTGGCAGCGAGACATTCCTCGCCTTCGCGCTTCATGAAATCGATCTCACCGCATTGCAGATGAAACGGATTGATCAGCCAGGGGTCGATGCCGATCATGCTCGCGAATTCGGTGGCGACGTTTCGATAGTGTGCAAAATGATCAGACTTGAGCCGGTTCGACCAGCCGAGCCCGAGCGGTGGCGTGATGTTCTGTTTCAGTCCTTCTAGAATGGGCGGCCTGCCGGAGGCGAGATCGTTATTGAGCAGCACCAGACAAGGATTGAAATCACCGATGCGCAAACGATCGTCACTGCGTTGCAGCGGTTCAAGGCGCAGCAGTTTGCCGGAATCGGTGCGACGCTCTTCGACTTCGGTGAGATCAGGGCGCAGCGAGCCTATGCGTACTTCGAGCCCCGCCTTGCGCAAAATATCCTGAAGCGTAGCGAGACTTTCGAGGTAGTACGGATTGCGCGTGTGGTCTTCCGGGACCAATATGAGCCGGTGTGCGGTTGGGCACACATGCTCGATCGCCGCTTGCACCGCTTGCACACAGAGCGGCACGAAGGCCGGATTGAGATTGTTGAATCCGGCTGGAAAGAGATTGGTATCGACTGGCGCGAGTTTGAAACCGGCGTTGCGCAAATCGACCGAAGCGTAAAACGGCGCTGGCGTCTTGTTCCACTCGCGGCGTAGCCATGCTTCGATATCGGTTTGCTGGCGCAGCAGATGGCGCTCGATCTGTAGCAGCGGGCCGTCAAGCGTGGTGGTTAGGTTCGGGACAGGCGGAAGATTCTGAATAGACATGAGATACGGATGTCGCTCCGATGAGGCTCCATATGGTAGCTGGATTGCACGGCTGGGAAAATCCTAATAGTATCGCGCGCCATGGCTCCCCCCTGGTGAGACTCCGAAATGAGCGCTTGGCAGCCCTCTCTCAGCACTACTCGTCAGCCCGCTGAAAAAGTGTGGGTGCTGACCGGCACGTGTGGCGCGGTGGGCGGCATCGAGCGTTTCTTTCAGGCGCTCGAAGCGGCGCCTGCCTGCGCGTTCATCATCGCGCTCTATGCCAGCTCGAAGACGGCGTCGCTTGCGGCGCGTCTGTTTGCGAAGACCACGCTTTACGCTGTGTATGCCTCTGGCATCGAGCGCACGCTTTATTCCCGTGATGTGTTGGTGATCCCGCTCGATGGCACTGTCGATCGCACAATGGCAGGCGTTGATGATGCGCGAGATCGGGCGTCAATCCGCATTCCTTGTCTCGACCAAGTATTGCTGGGTGTTGCCGGGCGTTATCGCGAGCAAGCCGGTGTGATCGTGTTCAGTGGTATCGCTCCTCAAGGCGCGGATGGTTGTCAGGCGATCCGACGACTCGGTGGTAAGGTCGGACGCAGGATAACGAAAGCGCTCCGTACAGCGCGCTGCCGCGTCACATCCGCGCGGCTTGCGATGTCGATTTCAGCGGTTCACCTGAATCGCTTGCTGCGCGCATGATGGCCGGCGGACCTGTTCAGGCTGCTCGGCGTCCGTCGGCACCGGCTCTGCTACGCGACCGCGTTGTGGCGCAACCCGCCCTGATTTAAGGAATCTCTGAAAAATCTCCGTCATTGTGGCGGCCGCTCAAAGCGACGGCGCCAATGGAGGGGGCGCATGACCGACCCACAAATCCTCATCCTAGCCGAGATGCAGTCGAACCCGATTCTTTCCCTCTCGCTTGGCCTCATACATGGCCGAATCCGCACGTTCGAGCAGGGTCGCGAACGTCAATTCCGTCCGCGGGCAGAACGCAGCACCAACACTTGCGCCGACGTGCAGTGATATTCCATTGTACTCGACGGGCTCGTTGATAGCTTCGATCAACTCCCTAGCAATCTGCTCCAGACGTGCGGTGCTGCCTGGTTCTGACAAGAGCACCGCGAACTCGTCGCCCCCCATTCGGCAAGCAATATCGGAATGGCGAAGTCGCTCCAATATCCGTGTCCCCACGGTGCTCAGCACCTTATCACCCGCAGCGTGGCCGTATTGATCGTTGACAGCCTTGAAGCCATCCAGATCGAGGAACAGGAGGCCCAGAGCCGCGTTCTGGCGTCGGGCAATTCGCATCGTATGCTCCGCCAGTTCCATGAACATGGTTCGGTTGGTTAGGCCGGTGAGGTAATCATGGTAGGCCAGTCGCCGTAGCCGCTCCTCATGCTCCTGGCGTCCGAAGAACTTCGGGAGGTACAACGGCCAATGACGCTTGCCCGCGCAGGCCGACAGGTAAGCCTCGATGCGGTGAGGGGGAGCCATGACGAACTCGCATCCTGCGTTGCCCATTGCGCCGCATTCGTACTCTACCGCGATGAGCGGCACGTTGAAGCTTTCGGAACACCATCCCGAGGAGTAGCCTGCGCTGACGATGCAGACAGGCGATTCAGGCAGCGTGTCGCGCGAGCGCCACGTCTCGTCCTCGAACGAGTTCTCGTGCCGGTAGAACAGGACGAAGTCATCGTTTGCCACCGGCCGTGAATGTTCGTGGATCACGACGCGCGCAAAACCGGTATAGGCGAAATAGACAGGGCCAACCGACAGCTTGTCGATGGGATCAGTTAAGTGCATCGTCTCGTTGAACTTGCGCGCATCCGCCACACCGGCGGCATGGGCGAGGTCGAACATCATCGACAGGAATATCTCGTTGGTCTGAGGCGAATCGCCGTAGACGCTGCGGATCGTCTGCGAGAATTCGAAAGCGAGGACGTCGGCGCGTAGCAGTATATGCCGGTTGCCGCCAAGCCTCAGGACGCCGTTTTCCGACGAGGCCTGATGGTCACTGAAGTAACGATCCACCTTTTGCTGCGCAACGCGGAAGATTTCTTCCATCTGCGAAGGGACGGTGACTGCGAGCGGTTCTCTCATGTCGGCCGGCTGCGGCTGCCATTGTTTCGCGGCTACCATTGGGAGTTGCTCTGGATCGGCTCACAGAGATCGAACCCCCCCTCCATGCACGTGGAGCCACGTACATAGTGGCTACGCTGCGCTAAGGCTGGAGTGGGCACAGAATATTTGTAGATCATCTCTATCGTTTTCAACGGACACCTCAACATCCATCCTGAAGGCGGGCGCGTAAACACCCGAAACGTACGCTTGCCTGCCGCTTTGGCCTCATAGAGTGCTGTATCGGCATGAGCCAGCAGCCTTTGAGCGTCCTCGCCACACGATACGGTGTGAGCAATGCCGGTCGAAGCTCTGATCTGCTGCATGAGGCGATAAGGCTCGGTCAGAGTGTCGAGTATCGTTCTGGCGAGTAGTTCGACGTCATGTTCGCGGCGAGTCTTGGCGGCACATGGGCGCAGACCGGACTCGGTCTCTCCGGCCAGATCACACGCAACGTGAGCGTCTTCGGCGCGACCGACTACAACATCGCGCTCGACCAGTCGGGCCACAGTTTCGGTGGGCGGGCAGGCATACGACTCACGTGGTGAGTAATCGAAAGACTGTGCTCAAATCTCCGCAGAGGGGATGTGTCGGTCTCGGTTAAAACCTGCCCCCGTCTCAACATACTGTCGTTTCGCAGATGCCTCGCTTGCGGGGGAGGGTACAGCGAGGCGACTTCATCCTTAGTTTTCTCCTCGTTAACCAAGATCGCCCCACAGCGTTTGCAGTGCGGCGAGCGCGGTGAGTCCTGCGGTTTCTGTGCGTAGAACGCGTGGTCCGAGGCTGAGCGGGAGATAGCCAGCTTGGCGCGCGGCGTCGATCTCACTTTCTTCCAGTCCTCCTTCCGGGCCGACCAATAGTATGACCGCGCGCGGGCGCTTGGAGAGGCTCGATAATCCTTGCGTCGCGCGATGGTCGAGCACGATACGTAGCATGCCTTCTTCGGCATGCTGTGCCAGCCATTCCATCAATGATTGCTTCTCATGAAGTAGGGGCAAACGCGTACGTCCACATTGCTCGCATGCCGCGGTGATGACGCCTTCCCAATGCTGATGGCGACGCTCCATGCGTTCGCCATCGAGTTTTACTTGGCAGAAACTAGTGACCACGGGTGCGATGGCAGCAACGCCGAGTTCGACGGACTTTTGCAGCGTGAGATCCATGCGTTCACCGCGTGAAATGCCCTGTGCGAGTGTGATTGGCAGCGGGGACTCGACATCGCGCGCGTGATGCGCGCCGATCTTCACCTGCGCTCGGCCGCGCTCGGCATTGATGATCACGGCTTCAAATTCACCGCCCTCACCATTGAACAACCGCAGCTCAGCGCCAGGACGCAGTCGCAGTACGCGCTGCACATGCTGTGATGCGGTTTCGCTCAGCGCGACATCTGTGCCGGTATTCAACTTGCCGAGATGATAGACGCGGGGAATACGCATGATTTTAGTCCTGTGCGGCTGTGTTGATACCAAGCCACGCTGCTTCGACCATCAGCGCGATTTCTTCTTCAGTGATGACATAAGGCGGCATGAAATACACCACATTGCCGAGCGGGCGCAGCAATACGCCATGCTCGAGCGCGCGACGCGCGACGCGTAGGCCCCGCCGCTCCTGCCAAGGCCAGGTTTTGCGCGTGCGTTTATCCTGTACCAGTTCGATGGCGACGATCATGCCGCGCTGGCGGATTTCTGCGACGTTGGGATGATCGCGCAAGCGTTCGCAATCGCGCGCCATCACTGCCGCGAGCGCGCGATTGCGTTCTAGCACCGGCTCGCTGGCGAAGATATCGAGTGTTGCAAGCGCAGCGCGACAGCCGAGTGCGTTGCCGGTGTAGCTGTGCGAATGCAGAAAGGCTTTTTGCTCGCGATATTCAGCGTAAAACGCTTGATAGATCTCTTCGCTGGTTAGCACTGCCGACAGCGGTAGGTAGCCACCGGTGAGTCCTTTCGATAGACAGAGAAAATCTGGAGTGATGCGAGCCTGCTCGCACGCGAACATCGTGCCGGTGCGGCCGAAGCCGACTGCGATTTCGTCCGCAATCAAGTGCACGCCAAAGCGCGTGCACGCTGCGCGCAGCAATTCGAGATAATTGGGTTCGTACATACGCATCGCGCCGGCACATTGCACCAGTGGTTCGATGATCACTGCGCAGACTTCTTCGTGATGCCGTTCGAGCGCTTCCAGCATGAGCTCGAAACGGTGCGCGGTGTAGGCGGCAGGGTCTTCGCCGGGTTCGCGTTCGTAGCAGTCTGGCGAGGGCACGCGTATGGTATCCATGAGTAGCGGGCCGTAGCTGTCGCGATAGAGTTCGACGCCGCCGACCGCGAGCGCGCCGAGGGTTTCGCCGTGATAGCTGTTTTCGAGCGTGATGAAACGCGTCTTGCGCGTTTTGCCTTGATTACGCCAATAGTGAAAGCTCATTTTGAGCGCCACTTCGACCGCGGCGGAACCGCTATCGGCGTAGAAGCAGCGCTTCAGCCCAGGCGGGGCGATGGTGGTGAGTCGTTCTGCGAGCTCGATGGCGGACAGATGACTGAAGCCAGCGAGCATGACGTGTTCTAGATCTGCCATCTGCGCGCTGAGTGCGGTGTTGATGCGAGGGTTGGCGTGACCGAAGAGATTGACCCACCACGAGCTGATCGCATCGAGATATCGCCGCCCGTCGAAATCCTCCAGCCAGACGCCTTGGCCGCGCCGGATCGGCAAAGGTCCACCTGCCTCGTGGTCTTTCATCTGCGTGCAGGGATGCCAGAGTACCGCGCGATCGCGGGCGGCGAGCGCCGCGCTCAGGCTGCCCGCATCCTTGCTCATCGAGGGCACTTCGCGGTGTCCATAGAGTCCATACATTAAGTCAGTCAGTTTGTGGATCGAGACCGCTTTATGAGGAACGATTACCCGAGAATGATGCCAAGGGTATTCGTCTGTGGAATAATTCCAAACAGCCGTTTGTTCCCCCCCCCCAATCCCTATTCTTCCAGGAGGATGTGATGAGTGTACTGGTGACCAAGCCAGCGCCGGATTTTACCGCGACCGCGGTGATGCCGGACAACAGTTTCGATGAAGCTTTTAGCCTGTCGCGTTACAAGGGCAAGTCCTACGTGGTGCTCTTTTTCTATCCGCTCGACTTCACTTTTGTTTGTCCGTCGGAGCTGATCGCTTTCGATAATCGCATCGACAAATTCAAAGAGCGCAATGTGCAGGTGGTGGGTTGCTCGGTCGATTCGCATTACACGCACGCTGCTTGGCGCAATACGCCAGTTGATCGGGGCGGTATCGGTGAGCTTCGCTATCCGCTGGTCGCTGACCTCACCAAGAGCATCGCGCGTGATTATGATGTGCTGGTGAATGATGCGGTCGCGCTGCGTGGCTCGTTCTTGATCGACAAGGACGGCATCGTGCGCCACCAGGTGGTCAACGATCTGCCGCTCGGTCGCAACGTCAATGAAATGCTGCGCATGATCGACGCGCTGCAATTCAACGAACAGCACGGCGAAGTGTGTCCGGCAGGCTGGGAAGAAGGCAAGAAAGGCATGAAGCCTTCCGCAGCAGGTGTCGCTGACTACCTGGCTAAAGAGTCGAAGGGACTTTGATCTAAGCGGAGCGCGCCCGGCCAGAGATAGGCTGGGCGTAGCTTCTAAGTTTTTTATAGGTTGGGCTGAACAC
>JAITWN010000111.1 GCA_031285245.1 Chromatiales bacterium
TACATCGAGAGAAAAACGAAAACTCTCAGAGCTCATACATAGGTTGGACTGCACACAGTGAAGCCCAACGTTGAAAGGCTGAATGTTAGGCGCAGCAAAGCGAAGCGCCAACCTATAACTCGGGTGTGGTGATGAGCGCAGAGCGCTAAACGTAGCAGTCGATCAAGCCTTGTTGGCGTGAGGCGGCGGCGAGCATGACGTTATCGATATAAATGTACGCCGCGAGGCCACGTGCGAGTGGTGAGGCATATCCGCTCTCGCGTGGCGGGATGCGGCTGCCGCGTGCGCAGTCATCGTTCCCACCGCCCAGCACTTCACCTTCCACCACGCGTTCGGCCATGCCGCCCTTCGTGCGCGCACGCGCCGAGGCGCCACTGGCTTGATGCCAGGGCGAGCGCCGGTGCTGGTTGAGCGCGACGATGTCCATAGCGGGCACATCCTCTAGCGATGGGGCGGATACTTTAGCTGCTTAGAAGCGGAAACGCACGCCAAAATGTCCGCCGTTGTCCATGAGGCTGTTGCCGATGTTCTTCAGATCGACACTGATGCGGCGATAGCCAACGTAGATCAAGGCTTCTGGCACCACTTCATAGCCGGCATAAGCACTCACATAGCTCAGGCTTTCGGCCGGCGAGGTCGTCACCACGTTGGGGGCATAATAACCTTCGGCGCCAAGGACGAAACGCCGCGACGGCGGCAGCGAATATTTGACCTGGCCGCCGATGGAGAGCGCGAACATGTTGTCGCGATCAAAACGCAGACCGAACAGCTTCAATCCCAACCCGGCTTCGAGCTCGGGCACAGTAGCCCCTGCTTCAGCAATCACCTGCGCGCCGAACATCGCCATGTAGTCGTGATCGGTGGTAAACAGCAAACCGACATCCATCTCGCGCTTGCCAAACGCACCCGCGCGGCCATCGTAAGCAAGATAGCGCACCAGCGCGGCGTCGTTGTTGAGATTGAGATCGAGCGCGCTGGGTGGAGCCGCCATCGCCGGTGCAGCGAATCCGGCGAATGAGCAGCACAGCAGGAGCGATACGAGTCGGAACGCGTGAATCCTGGTCACTATATTTCTCCCTGCCACAAATTTAAGAATTCCAGAAATCGCCATCTACCATACTCTGAAAACCCTTCGTCACTGCGAGGGGCGTTAGCCCCCTTTAGCCTCTGGAGCAATCCAGACGGCCAGGTGGATTGCTTCGGCTTTGCCTCGCAATGACGAAGGGTTTTCAGCCTTCCCTATCAATATACCGGAGGCGATACGAGGGTCGGCGCAGCGTATGGCGATTCAAACGCGTGACAGGGTAGCACGCGCGCAGATCCATATCGATACATGCCGTGCACCTGCTCGCCTGAGCAAATGGGCCAGCGCACCGGCGGTGCTGCCGGTGGTGAACACATCATCGATGATGGCGATCGATGCGCCCTGCAAAGATATTGGCAAAGAGGATGGCGACATTGCTGTCAACGCGAAAGCGCCGCGGATATTGGCACGCCGCGCGCCGGCGCCGAGCCCGGATTGCTCCGGCGTCGGCCGGATGCGTTCGCAGAGCGAGGTATCGATGGGCACAGCGAGTGCCCGGGACAACGGACGCGCCAGTTGCAACGCCTGATTGTAGCCGCGCTCCGCCAGACGGCGCCGATGCAGCGGTACCGGAAGGATGATTTCAGGCCGGATGATCTGCGCTTGAACGGTCTTCGGTGGAGCAAGCTGTGACTGCTCAGCAAGGCGACGCATGATCTCGCGCGCCATCAGCTCACCGAGCGTGCGTGCCCAGGCAAGTTCACCGCGAAACTTCAGACGCTGCACCATGAAATCGATCGGCGGCGCGTAGCTGAAGACGGCGAGCGCCGCATCCTGCGGTGGTGGCCGCCGCAAGCACATACCGCATACCAAACCGTCAGCGCCTGGCGGCAGAGGCAATGCGCAGCGCGCGCATGCTTCGCGCTGCCAGGGCAGATCGCCATGACACCCACGGCACAAGCCGAATTCCTCACTCTCATTACCACACAGCAGACAGGGTGGTTGGCGCACACGAAGCGCCAGCCGGGCTGCGGATAAAAGCCCGTCATTTACTTTGTGTATCGTCATGAGTTGACAGCCGGCACGGGGATTCGCATAGTCGCTACCGTTCAGATCGAACCGTCGCTCACGGTAGCAATGCCCTTAAGCGACTGGTATCGATGGCACTCTGATAAGGCACAAGGAAAAATGATGAGAGATGACACCTACGCACGCTTAGATGCGATCACCCAGCGCGTGCTCGCTGGTGGCGAAACCAGTGCCGAAGAAGGCCGTTGGCTGATCCGCCTCGAAGACGGTTATCTATCCTGGCTGATGGCGGGCGCTGATCGCATCCGTCGTCACTTTCGCGGCGAAGAGATCGAAGTCTGCGCAATTTCGAACGTGCGCTCCGGCAATTGCTCGGAGAACTGCGGCTTCTGCTCCCAGAGCGCGCATCACAAAAAAGCCACTGCGCCGCGCTATGACTACATCCCCGCTGAAACGCTCGCCGAGCAAGCACGCCGCGCGCGCAGCTGGGGCGCGAGCGATTTCGGCGTCGTCTCCAAAGGCTGGGGCGTGCGCTCCGACAAAGAGCGTCACCAGCTGAGCGAATATTTCGCGACGCTACGCGCAGAAAGTGACATCGGCCGCTGCGCGAGTCTCGGCGTGCTCGATGCGAGCTCAGCGCAGCAGCTCAAAGCGATGGGGCTTGAGAACTATCATCACAATCTCGAAACCGCCGAGAGCCATTTCCACAAGGTGTGCACGACGCACACTTATCAGGAAAACATCGACACCGTGCGCCATGCTGTCGAAGCGGGACTGCGTGTGTGCTCGGGCGGCATTCTCGGTATGGGCGAAAGTCTAGACCAGCGCATCGAACTCGCGCTCACGTTGCGTGAGCTCGGCGTGGAATCCGTGCCGCTCAATTTTCTCTCGCCGCAGGAAGGCACGCCCTTCGCCGGCATGGCAACGATGTCGCCGCGCGAGATTCTGAACAATATCGCCGTCTTTCGTTATCTGTTGCCGCGCGCCGAGATTCGCATCGCCGGCGGACGCCAGTTTCTGCGCGATCTGCAATCCATGATCTTCATGGCAGGCGCATCTGGCATCATGATCGGCGATTACCTCACCACGCGCGGCCGGCGCGTCGAAGACGATCTGCAAATGCTGCAAGACCTCGGCCTCAACGCCCGCGAAGACACTCAGCACCGCCGCGCTGCTCTGCCTGCTGCTTGAGTAAGATATTGCTCCGCCCTCTCCCGCCCTTCGGGCACCCTCTCCCGTAAACGGGAGAGGGATTCTCTATCTCCCCTCTCCCACTTGTGGGCAGAGCGTAGCGAGGGAGGCAAAGCCGGGCGGGAGAGAGAGGGTAGATTACAGGTTGGGCTGAGCGTAGCGAAGCCCAACATCCCGACATGATGTCATCGGTGAGCGTATAACGTTGGGCGAAACGCAGTGAGGCCCAACCTATGACCCGCTTTGCAGAATGAATCCAAAACCCACTACAGGACATCAACGCCGTTGTCGTTGAAGCTAGAAAAACGCTTGGCCGAACGGCGCGCGCAAGACTTGTGGCGTGAGCGACGTGTGCTCGATGGGCCGCAGACGGTGGAGGCCATCGTCGATGGGCGGCACTGTCTTTCTTTCTGTAGCAACGATTATCTCGGACTTGCCAGCGATGCGCGCGTCACCGCGGCGCTGCGTGATGGTGCTGCGCTTTATGGCGTTGGCAGTGGTGCATCGCATCTGGTGAATGGTCATAGTCGCGCGCACGCCGAACTCGAAGAAGCACTCGCCGCATGGACCGGGCGCGAACGAGCGCTGCTGTTTTCCACTGGATATATGGCGAATCTTGGCGTGATCAGCGCGCTTGCAGCGCGCGGCGATCACATCTATGCCGATCGTCTCGACCACGCTTCACTGCTCGATGGCGCGCTACTCTCTGGCGCGCGTTTGCGCCGCTATCGTCATCGTGATCACGCGCAGCTCGCCGAGTGGCTGGAACGAACGCCGGCAACAGGCGAACGTTTCATCATCAGCGATGGTGTTTTCAGCATGGATGGCGATCTTGCGCCATTACCAGAACTCACCGCACTCGCTGCGCAGCATGATGCTTGCCTCATCATCGATGACGCACACGGACTCGGCGTCATCGGGCCGAGCGGCGGTGGCACGATTGCTCATTTCGCTTGCGAACAAAAGGACGTGCCCGTTTTGATCGGTACGCTGGGAAAAGCCTTCGGCACTTTTGGCGCTTTCGTCGCTGGCGAATCTGATCTCATCGAAACTCTGATTCAGTTCGCGCGCAGTTATATCTACACTACTGCGCTGCCACCGGCCGTTGCCCATGCAACGCTCACTGCGTTGAAGATCGCGCGTGAAGAAACCTGGCGCCGCGATCATCTCGCAGCGCTGATCGCACGCTTTCGCACCGGCGCACGCGAGCTCGATCTGTCACTGCTCGATCTACCCGCAGACAATCCAGCAACGCCCATCATTGCACTGCTAACTGGCAATGCCGAGCGCGCGCTGAAGCTTAGCAAAAATTTGCTCGAACGTGGCTTACTGGTGCCGGCAATCCGCCCCCCCACTGTTGAGCAAGGCAGCGCGCGTCTACGCATCACGCTGTCTGCAGCACATAGTGAAGCGCAGGTTGATCGTCTGCTCAACGCACTGGCGGAGCTGTGCTGATGCTGCATCAGCATGTCAGCGGCAGTGGGCCAGCACATGTCTTTCTGCATGGATGGGGCATGCATAGCGGCGTGTGGCAGGCACTCATCGAACCACTTACGGCAACGAAACACGTCGCACTGCTCGATCTGCCTGGACACGGCCACAGCGCCATGTGCGCGGATTACTCGCTTGAAAATCTCGCCCACGCGGTCGAGCAATCATTACCAACGACGCCCGTGACGCTGGTGGGATGGTCACTCGGCGGCATGGTCGCGCTCATGCTGGCACTCACCTCGCCCGCGCGCGTGCGCCAGCTGATCTTGGTTGGCACATCGCCGCAATTCGTTGCTGATAACCATTGGCCGCACGCAATGAGCGCGGCTACGCTCTGCGCCTTCGCCGAGCAATTGCGCGAGAATCACCGCGCCACGCTCGAACGCTTTCTCGCGCTGCAAGTGATGGGATGTCCTGATGGACGTCGCACGCTCACGCAATTGAAAGCAGCGCTCAGCGCTGCGCCAACACCTGATCCGCAAGCACTCACGCAGGGCCTTGCCATCTTGCGCGAACGCTCGCTGCTGTCGCAGCTTGGCGATGTGCACGTACCGGTGACGATAATTCACGGTGAGCGCGACACCCTGGTGCCACTTGCTGGCGCAAAAGCAATGGCCGCGCGTCTGCAAAATGCGCGTCTGCATATTCTGCGCGGCGCTGGGCATGCACCGTTTATTTCTCATGCAGAGCAGTTTCGCTCATTGCTCGAAGCAGGCTTTGATGACTGAACCTCGCGAATCAGACACCGAGATGGCATATCTTATTGATAAACAGCGCGTGCGCGCCGCTTTCGATCGCGCGGCGCCGGCTTATGAATCCGTCGCTGTACTGCAACGTGAAGTCGCCACACGTCTCGAAGAGCGTTTGGAGCTCATTCGATTAGAGCCGCAGACTGTGCTCGATGTCGGCGCGGGCACCGGCGAGCTGAGCGCGCGTTTGTCGAAACGCTATCCCGCTGCGCAATTGGTGCTGATTGATCTCTCCCGCGCGATGCTTGAGCAGGCACGCATGCGCGGTTCGTTTTTTGAACGCTTGCGGCGCAAACGCTTATTCGTGTGTGGCGATGCCGAGCGTCTGCCGCTCGCGCCTGCTTGCGCGGATCTCATCGTGTCAAACCTCATGCTGCAATGGTGCAACGATCTTGAAGCGGTGCTGCAAGGCTTGCGTCGCGCGCTGCGTCCAGGCGGCCTATTGATCTTCACCACGCTTGGACCCGACACACTGCGCGAACTGCGCGCGAGCTGGCGCGCGGTCGATCTGCATGTGCACGTCAACGCCTTCATCGATATGCATGATGTCGGCGATGCGTTGCTGCGCGCGGGCTTCAGTGATCCGGTGATGGACCGCGAAGACATCGTGCTGACTTACGACAGCGTCGCGACCTTGATGCGCGAGCTGAAAACACTCGGCGCGCACAACAGCACCGGAGGAAGGCCACGCGGACTCACTGGCCCTGCGCGTCTCAAAAGCATGACGAATGCCTATGAACGTTTTCGCCAAAATGGCCGCTTGCCTGCGACCTATGAAGTCATTCATGGTCACTGCTGGGCGCCGACAACGAGCGCGAATAGCAGCGGCGGGCGCGAAGTAAAGATACCGTTATCGCAGCTCAAGGAAGGTCGGGGGAAACCCTAGTTTTCGTCATTGCGAGGAGCGTTAGCGCTGCTACGTGGATTGCTTCGGCTTCGCCTCGCAATGACGGAGATTTTTCAGAGGCTCCAAAAAAAGGCTATTTATCACTCATAAGATGAAGTCGCTGCGCTGCAGCCTCTCCCTCCAACCCCTCTCCCACAAGTGGGGAGAGGGAAAATAAAAACCGGATAGCGGTGCTTTCAAAAAAACATTTTGCTCGGTATTAAGAAATAGCTGAATGATGAAAACCATGAAATCACTATGACGATGCGCGGCATATTCATCACCGGCACCGATACCGGCGTTGGCAAGACTCGCATCGCGGCCGGATTACTGCTGGCGCTGCGCGCACGTGGACTGCGCGCGGTGGGCATGAAGCCGGTTTCTTGCGGCTGCACGCTCACACCCGATGGCCCGCGTCACGATGATGCATTGCTGCTGCGCGCCTGTAGTTCAAGCACTGATATCGCTTACGAAGACATCAATCCCTATGCCTTCATGCCTGCGGTATCGCCGCATCTGGCAGCAGCGCAAACAGGCATCACCATCGAACACGATAAGCTGCGTGCAGCGCTCGGCAAGTTGAGCGCGCAGGCGGATTTCGTTGTGGTTGAAGGCGCGGGCGGTTGGCATGCACCGATTGGCGAGCAGGAAACCATGGCAGATATCGCGCGCGCGCTGGCGCTGCCGGTGGTGCTCGTGGCAGGTGTGCGACTCGGTGGTCTCAATCACGCGCTACTGACGCGCGATGCGATCGACGCCACTGGTTTACCGCTTGCGGGCTGGGTCGCCAATGTGATCGATCCTGACATGCCGATGCTCACGGAAAATATCGATACGCTGCGCACACGCATCGCGGCGGTGCTGCTTGGCACGCTAGCGTATCAGCCGCACTTCGATGGAGAAGAAGTGGCGCAGCACCTAGATGTAAGCGCACTGCTATAACCTCCGTCATTG
>JAITWN010000207.1 GCA_031285245.1 Chromatiales bacterium
CATGTCGATAATTTTGTAAATTTGTCGGCATGATAAGAAATATAAATTGGATAACATATACGCACCATACCATTGACGAAGGGCCATACTCTTCAGTTATGGTAACTAGAGATTTGGAAGGTATTTACGAAATGTGGCGGGATAGGGTGTGTATTCGCCTGGCTGATGGTATGTGATTCGACGACTATTACCTGTGCAATAATATTCGTCAAATTTGAGTGACTCCGCCGGCTCCTAATGTTCTTGCAGTAGAAGTATTTTAGACCGATAATTTCACTGACATCTCGTGCCACGTTGTCCCCTCATAACCTACGCCAATCTCACCTCAAAAGTTTCTGAGCACGAAATCGACAGCAGGCACCAAAGTTAATGACATCGTCGGATACAAAACATTTCAAACCGTTACTTCCACCCAAGCGTCACTAACAGACAACTGCGAATACTCTTAAAATGTAGTGCATGATACCATTTCGCCGACATTTTGAACTTGAGCGAGCACGTTATACTGGTAATCCGTGGTTCCCGCATGAAGTTTTGGTGATTGACCGTCATTGGCGCGAGGTGTGCGATGCGGGTAGATGTATTATTTTCACATTTTGTTCCTTAGAGCAATATCATTTACTCAGCCACATGTTTCCCTTCACCTGAAAACCTACGCACGTTACTGTAACCACAGTTGGAAAATCAAGTAATCTGCCCCTGAGAGTGCGCCGCCATGGACGGCGCCGCCCGAGCGGCCAGGATGGCGAAAAGCGTGTCCCATAACGCGCGCCGCCGCGTGACAACAGCACTGATTAGATAATTTCGGCTGATACTACGGGCAGCAATGGCGGCCGCTGATTTTGCGTCGTCTGGAAAGGCGGTTTAGTATGAAAGTACAAGGACTATCAGGAGCGCGAGTGATGAGAAAACTGCTATGCGTTGGTGCATTGGCTGCAGGCATGGCGCCGATCGGCGCGCTGTATGCGATCGAACCTGGGCCGTATCTTGGTTTTGGCATCGGTGCGACGAGTTATGATCTCGGCGTTTCTGATTACGATGATGGCAACGTCACCAGAGGATCGGTCGATACCAGCGGCACTGGTTATAAGCTTTATGGTGGTTACCGCTTTACGCCTAACATCGGTCTTGAAGCTTATTACGCCAATCTCGGCAACACTACTTTCAATGGTGTTGCCAACGGAACCACCAAGAAGCATTGGAACTTCGGTGATATTTCGAGCAAGTCAAGCGTGGATGGTTTCGGTGCTGCGATGGTTGGCACGTTTCCGGTGAACCGTGATTTCAATGTGCACGGCAAGTTTGGCCTTTATTCCTGGGACTTCGATTCGCGTGAAACAGACTCCGGCGGTTCGTTCCGCGATAGCGATTCTGGTACTGGGTTGATGTACGGTCTTGGCGTGAGCTATCAGTTCAATTTCCAGACCGCGCTGCAACTGGAGTGGGAACGTTACACCGACGTGCCGAGCTTCGACGTCAATTTCTTTTCGCTGGGGCTTTCTTTCTTGCTCTATTGATTGGCGCGGATCAGCGTGGCCGCTTGTTGAGGCGTAGCTGCTTCACGCGCAGCACATCATGCGCGAGTGATTCAGCAAGGGCCGTGCGAGCGTCGCCGATGTCATAAGAGCCGGGCGCGAGCAGCGGCGACACATTGATGTGCAGCGCGCCACCATCGTCGCGGCTTATAGCTGCGGTAGGCGCTCGCGCGAGTGCGCGCAGCGAATCAGTGCCCGAGAAATACAGCGTGCCTTGATGTGCGGTGATGCTGTTGACCGCGCTCATCGTGTGCCAGGCATTGGTGATGTGCCATGCGCTCGGCGTTGAAATATCGATCGCTTGCACATCGAGTCTGCTGGCAAAATAAATCTCTTCATCGTCGAGCGCCAAGGCATCGATAGGACGCGGCACAGGAATGCGCGCGCTTTCGCGCAAGTCATCCGCATCATTCCACTCGAATACGCGTAGTCCTTCATCGCGTACTTGCACCAATACATAGTCATCGCTTGCGACCACGCGTTCGATTACGCCGCCAATGTTGGCTAGCACGCGATCAGGGGCGCCATTTTCAGTCAGCGTCATCAATCGACCATCATCGCTAGCGAGCAGCGTCATGCCGTGTGAGCTTGCAGCATCGCTAGCGCGTGCATCGATCGTGTGCTGCTGCTGATTTGCGTGTTCATCATTCACATTGATGAGCGTGTATTCGTGTTCGCCGAGCGCGAGTACGGCGCTATCAGCAGCGCGCAGTGCTTTGCCGTGGTAGCCGAGAGTGAAATCAGCGGACCAACGCGCTTCGAAAGGGTTCGAGATATCGATCTCGGCGACATGGGTGCCGTCATCATGCAGCACCCACAATTGCTCACCGAGCACCAGCGCATCGCTGGCGCTGCGAAGTTCAATGCCGGTAACCCACGTCGGATTGAGTGGATTGCTGGCTTCAAAGATTTGCACGCCCCCACTGCCTTGCGCGGTGAAAATAAAATTATCGCGCGCCGCGGTCGCATTCACTTTGTCACGGCGCGGATAGTGACTAAGCAGCGTAGGTTGCGCCGGGTTTGAAGCATCGAGGGTTGCGATGCCACCCCACCAATCCGCAACCATCACCGTATCGCCTTGCACTGCAAGGCCCCAGGCCGCGCCATCGGTGTCGCGTGTGCCGAGGAAACGAGGACGCGTTGGGTCGGCGACATCGATGATCTGCACGCCTGCGAGCCAATCGGCGACGTACAAGCGACTACCATGGAGCGCGAGGCCACGCGCATTGCCGGGCGTGCGCCGCTCGGCGAGTACGCGCGGCGTGAGCGGATCGCTGACATCGAGTATATGGACAGCGCCTTCATAGAGCGCGACGTAGGCTAAGTTGCCATCGAGAATGACTTCTTCGATGCGTCCGCCAGGTTGGTAACTGCTAATGGCGTGCACAGCGTTGACATCGCTGACATCAAGTATCAGCAAGCCATTGTCATCATCAGCCACAAAAGCAAAACCATCGCGCACGCGCAATGACCAACTCTTGCCGGGCGCTATGTATTGCGCGAGTGCTACCGGCGCGCGCGGATCGCTGACATCAACGATCAGCACGCCACCGCGATGCGCTGCGAGATAAAGCAGATTGCCATCGAGCACGGGTGTGTATGCCAGTCCGGGGAGATCGAGCCGGACGAGCTCGCGCGGCTCTCGCGGATCGGTGACATCGAGAATCAGCAGGCCGTGATCATCGTCCGCGACGTACGCTATGTGATCTCGCACCACCACGCCTTTGGGTGAACCGATGCTGTGAAAGCTCGACAGCAAGACTGGCTGCACAGCGTCGCTGACATCGTAAATGTGCAGCCCGGAGAACCAGTCGGCGACATAGGCGATCTGCTCATCGATGAAAATGCGCCGCTGACCGCCGAAATTGACGCCTTGTCCAAGGGCGAGACCTTCGTTTGAATCACGCGGGGACGGTGCATCGAGATCAAAGCCGATCAACTGCTGATGCTTATCGAGCGCAAACCCATGAGCATCGATCAACAGCGCGCCGCGCTCGGTCTTTGGCCACAGCAGCGCAGTGCGCTCCATGGCCTGTGGATTTTCTACGTCGAGCAAAAATAATTCGCCGTCATCACCATGGGCGAGCGCGCGTCCTGAAGCGACGCTGATGGCATCGATGTTTGCGCCGCGCAGACTACCAAGCCAGCGCAATGCTCCTGCCTCTTCACACCCAAGCACGGTGATGCCATCACTGCCGCCAGCGAGATAAAGACGATCATCCGCGAAAGCGACATCGAGTACTTCGCCGGTAGCGCGAAAGATCTGTTGCACAGGATTGATCGCTTGCGCGCGCTGCGTGGTATCTATGGCATAAAGCCCATTCGCGCCCGCTGCGAGGTAGAGCGTGCCTTCGGCAGCGACGAGAGTGTGGACATCGACATCGAGCGTGTAGCGCGCTTTCGCCGTGACGTTTCTGCTGTTATGCAGATCGAAGACATGCAGGGCGCTGCCGAGCAGCAGATAGCCGGTTTCGCCTGCGATGATGAAGTCGCGCGCCATGCCTTTGAATTTATAAGTGCTGCGTAAACGCGGTGATTTAGGTTTACTTATATCTACCGCGTAGAGTCTGCCGTCGCCGATCACCCAGGCGGTGTTGTTCGCAATGAGGATTTTTGTCGCAGCGCTAGGCAATGTGAGACGAGCGAGCGCAATCGGTGCTTGCCCGGCGCGCAGTTTCAGCAAGCGCAGTCCATCATCGCCCGCGAGAATGAGCGTGTCGCCCTGCACGGCGAAAGCCTGCGCGCGCGCATCGAGTGCCTGGACGAATTCCACACGCGGCCCGCCTGGGCGCAGAAACGCGTGCGCATCGGCGTTGATGAGCGTGGCTGGCAATGTGATCGTGCCGCCTTTTCCTTCGGTAAGCGCAGGTGCTTGCGCCAGCGCTGTGCCCGCGCCGGCGAGCAGGATGGAAGCGAGGAGCGTGAACGTCTTGGGGCGTGATGGAATTGATATCAAGGGCATGGATTGGGCTGGCGGGTATGGATTGTTTCGATGGCTTGCAGCACATCATCTGACAATTCGATATCGATGCTGCCGATGTTGGTCGCGAGCTGCGAGAGATTGGTGGCGCCGATGAGCGTGCTGGTGACAAATGGGCGCGTATTGACGTAGGCGAGCGCCATCTGCACCGGGTCGAGATATGCGCTGCGCGCAAGTTCAACGTAAGCGCGGATCGGCGCTTGCGCCGCTTCGCGCGTGTAGCGCTGAAAACGCTGGAAGCTGGTCAAGCGTGCGCCAGCAGGTTTCTGGCCGTCGAGGTATTTGCCCGACAGCACGCCGAAGCCAAGCGGAGAGTAAGCAAGCAATCCGACAGCTTCGCGATGTGAAATTTCAGCGAGACCAATCTCGAAGGAACGATTCAGCAGACTGTAAGGGTTTTGAATGCTGACGATGCGCGGCAACCCGCGTTCAGCGGCAAGCTGCAAAAAACGCATCACGCCCCAAGGCGTTTCATTTGAAACACCGATATGGCGGATCTTGCCTGCTTTCACCAGATCAGCGAGCGCTGCCAGTGTTTCTTCAATGGCGACTGGTTGATCTTCGGGATCGTGGCGATAGCCGAGTTCACCGAAACGATTAGTTTTGCGATCAGGCCAATGCAGTTGGTAAAGATCGATGTAATCGGTGTTGAGACGTTTCAGGCTGTCATCGAGCGCAGCGACGATATTTTTGCGATCGAGCCTCGCGCCGCCACGAATGTAATCGAGATCTCGCGCCGGGCCAGCGACTTTGCTCGCGAGAATGATGCGATCGCGCCCACCGCGTGCGCGCAGCCAGCTGCCGATGTAGCGCTCAGTCAGTCCATAGGTGTCAGCGCGTGGCGGCACCGGATACATTTCGGCGGTGTCGATGAAATTGATGCCGGCGGCGAGCGCGGCATCGATCTGTGCGTGCGCCTCAGCTTCGCTGTTTTGCTCGCCGAAGGTCATGGTGCCAAGACCGATACGGCTGACTTCGATCTCAGTGTTGCCGAGCTTGCTGTATTTCATCGCCATGTCGCTGGCTCGCTTTTAGAGCTTGGAGAAAACCTGTTCGGCGGCGATCAGCGTGCGCTTGATATCGGCCTGAGTGTGCGCAGACGATACGAAGCAGGCTTCATAAGCCGAAGGCGCGAGGTAAACGCCTTGCTCGAGCATGCCATGGAAAAAGAGGCGAAAGCGGTCGATGTTGCTGCGTGTGACTTGGGAGAAATTTTCGATCACAGGCTCTTCGGTGAAGAAAATCCCGAGCATGCCACCGACGTGATTGATCACCAGCGGCACATTGAACGCTTTGGCGCGCGTCATCAGACCATCGGTGATGCGCTTGGTGGTGGCGGAGAGTTCTTGATAGAACGTGGGACGCTCGATTTCATCGAGCGTGGCAAGACCTGCGGCCATCGCGACCGGATTGCCAGACAGCGTGCCGGCTTGATACACCGGGCCAAGCGGCGCGAGTTTTTCCATGATGTCGCGCCGACCACCGAAAGCGCCGACGGGCAGGCCGCCGCCGATGACTTTGCCGAGCGTGGTGAGATCGGGTTTGATGCCGTAGCGCTGCTGCGCGCCGCCGAGTGCGACGCGAAAGCCGGTCATCACTTCATCGAAGATCAACAGTGATTCATAACGCGTGCAGAGCTGGCGCAGGCCGGCGAGAAAACCTTCGCGCGGCGGGATGCAGTTCATATTGCCAGCGACTGGCTCAACGATAATGCAGGCGATCTGTCCGCCGAGGCGGGCGAAAACTTCTTCTACGCTGTCGAGATCGTTGTAGGGCACGGTGATGGTGTGTTCGGCGAGCGCGACCGGCACGCCTGGTGAAGTCGGTACGCCGAGCGTCAGAGCGCCTGAACCCGCTTTCACCAGCAGCGAGTCGGCATGACCGTGATAGCAGCCTTCGAATTTCACGATCTTGTCGCGGCCGGTGTAGGCACGCGCGAGACGAATCGCGCTCATGGTGGCCTCGGTGCCGGAGTTGACCATGCGCACCATGTCGAGTGAAGGCACCAGTTGGCACAGACGTTCGGCCATGCGCGTTTCGATTTCAGTCGGCGCGCCGAAGCCAAGGCCATTTTCTGCGGCTTGACGAACAGCCGCGACCACGGATGGATGTGCGTGGCCGAGCACGGCAGCGCCCCATGAGCCGACGTAATCGACGTAGGAGTTGTCATCGACGTCGAACATCTCTGCGCCCGCGCCGCGCTTGATGAAGATCGGCTCGCCGCCGACGCCATGAAAAGCGCGCACCGGTGAATTCACGCCACCGGGGATGACGCGCTGGGCTTTGGTGTAGAAATTATGCGATTGCGTCATGTCAGATCTTCCTGATGTTGTGGTTCTTCGTCGGCGTGCGCCGGATCTTCCACAGGGTTTTCGAATAGCCGCGCATAACGTCTCGCTGCCGCTTCTGTGTTGATTTGTGCGAACAAGCCGCTGATCACCGCGAGCGCATCAGCGCCGGCAGCGACGAGCAGTGCACCGTTTTTCGCAGTGATGCCGCCGATCGCAACGAGCGGCACATCAAGCTGACGCCGTGCTGCGGTCAGCAGCATGGGCGAGGCGCGCACTGCGCCGGGCTTGATGGATGAATCATAAAAGCTGCCGAAAGCGACATAGTTCGCGCCTTCGTTAGCGGCGCTTTGCGCAAGGCGCAGGTCATTATAGCAAGACGCTCCAATGAGCTTGCCCGCGCCGAGCGCGGCGCGCGCTTCATGAATAGCAACATCCTCTTTGCCGAGATGAACGCCATCAGCATCGACTTCGCGTGCGAGCGCGACATCATCATTGATCAGCAGCGGCGCGCCATAAGCGCGGCACAATTCACGCAGTGCGCGCAGCTCTTCGCGCCGTGTATTATCGATCGCGCTTTTATGGCGGTATTGCACCATGCGCGCACCGCCGCGCAGCGCCTCACGCACGCGCTGAAGGAGTTCGTTGCCTTCGATGAGTGCGGTGTCAGCGATGGCATAAAGACCGTGCATAGCTATCTTCATCATCGAAACCTATTTTGCTGCGCCCAGAACAGACGATTGGGGATGCGCTGGCCGCGCTGACTAATGACATAGCTTTGGCGCAGACTTTCCCAGGTGTATTCCTGCGCTTCTCGCACCGCATCTTCGGGGCTTGCGCCGCCGGCGAGTAGGCCGGCGATGGCGGCGGCAAGTGTGCAGCCCGAGCCGTGATAACTGCCGGGCAGACGTTCCCAGCTCCACGATTCGATCAACCTGCCTTCACCGTAGAGTGCATTCACTACTGCCGGCGTGCGCTCGTGCGTGCCGGTGATCAGTACATATTCAGCGCCGAGCGCGAGTAGCGCGGTGGCGCATTCGTCTAGCGTTTTGGCGTGCGGCACGAGCTGGCGCGCTTCTTCGCTATTGGGTGTGACGAGCGTTGCGAGTGGAATTAATTCGCGGATGAGCGCGGCGCGCGTGGCGTCATTGGAAAGTGCGCCACCGCTGCCTGCAGCCAAGACGGGATCGAGCACCACGGGAATTTCCGGATGTGCGGCGAGCACTTGATGCACGGCGGTAGCGATTTCGGCGCTTGCGATCATGCCGATTTTGCAGGCGGCGATGTGGAGTTCCGCGCTGAGCAGCGCCAATTGGCGCTCGATCAACGCCGGATCAGTTGGCTGATAGCCCATGCTCTCACGCGTGTTCTGCGCGGTGAGTGCGGTAATGATCGGCGCGGTGTGGCAGCCCATGCTGGCAAGGGTTTCGATGTCGGCCTGAATGCCGGCGCCGCCGCTTGGATCAGCGCCGCAGACGGCGAGTACGACGGGGACGCTCGCAGGCGCGAGCGCGCCGCGCGGCTGATAGTCGGAAGGCTGGTAATAAAGGATTTTATTCAAGGACTCGGCCGTCGCGGATGACGCGCCGCGTATCGGCGAGCGCACAGTGTGACGATTCATTCTAGCATCGATGCTGTGCTACAGTGCAGCGGCGAAGCGAGTGATGCAGGATGAAGAAATACATGTGCGTGATCTGCGGCTTCATCTATGTCGAAGCGCAAGGTTTGCCCGAGCATGGCATTGCGCCTGGCACGCGCTGGGAAGATGTGCCGCTCACTTGGCGTTGTCCGGATTGCGGCGCCGCCAAGGAAGATTTCGAAATGATCGAAATCTGATTTCACGTTTTGAAACCCGGTATCAGCAGCAAAAAAAAGGAGCGCAGGGCGCGCTCCTTGAAAAGCACGCGTCGTATGGAGGAGGGGGCGCGTGATGGAAAGAATCATATCCTTTCCTCTGTTTTAATGCAAATGATTCTCATTATAATGACGCTCATTGAAAGCCGGGGGATGGCTCTGGCGGTGTGGAGATCGTGATTCTCAGTCATTCCAAATCCTTGCCGGCGCTCAATCTGCGCCGTTTGCTGCTGGTGCGGGCGGGAGCCGTTGCGGGTTGGTTGCTGATGCTGGGATTTCTCGCCTGGCACCTCGAGCTGCGCTTGCTCTATACAGGAATGCTGGCTCTGCTCGCGATTTGGGTAGTGGTGAGTGCGGCGATCTGGCTCTATTGGCGCCGGCGCGAGGAAGTGGCGGATGCGGTATTTTTCGCGCAGTTATTGTTTGATATCGCGATCTTGACCGCGCTGCTTTACTTAAGCGGTGGCTCCACCAATCCTTTTACCTTGTTGCTACTCCTGCCTCTGGTGGTGTCGGCAGCGATGCTGCCGGGTTCATACAGTTGGATGCTGGCTGGCGCTACTGTGCTTTGTTACACGCTGCTGCTTTATTCCTATATTCCTTTGCCAGGCGTCGAGCATCATGGTGTGGGACATGAGGCAGGCAGTGATTTTGATCTGCATGTGATCGGAATGTGGCTGGGCTTTGTGCTGAGTGCCGCGTTGATCGCTGGATTCGTGGGCAGAATGGGCAGTACTTTGCGTGAGCGTGATCGCTTACTCGCTGATAGTCAGCAACGTGCGCTGCGCGATGAGCGCATCGTGGCGCTTGGCGCACTGGCGGCAGGCGCAGCCCATGAGCTTGGTACGCCGCTTGGCACTATCGCACTGCTCGGGGAAGAGATCGAGAGCGAACATGCGCAGAGTGACCCTGAGCTCGCGGAAAAACTGCGCGTGCTGCGCACGCAAGTCGAGCGCTGTAAGCACACGCTGGCGATGTTGTCGCTGTCGGCAGGGCAGAGTCAGGCTGCCTCCGGGCAGCGTTTAGCGATCGATGATTATCTTCAGGCGACGGTAGCGCGTTGGCGCGAGCTTCGATCCGGTGCCCAGGCGAGTTGTGACTTGCAGGGAACGCAGCCAGCACCGGTGATCGTTGCCGAACAAACTTTGAGCCAGGCCATTCTCAGCATCTTCAACAATGCGGCCGATGCTGCGCACGATCGCGTTGAAATCAGCGCGCGCTGGACGCGGGACAGCCTCAGGCTCGAAGTGCGCGACAACGGTCGTGGTCTTGCGCCTGCGGCATTGTCCGCCGCGGGCAAGGCGGTTTTTTCTACCAAACGTCCGGGAGAGGGGCTCGGTCTTGGGCTTTATCTTGCGTATGCGGTGATTGGCCGATTGGGCGGGGAAATCCTGCTCTTCAATCGCGAAGAGGGCGGCGCCTGCACGCGCATGACTTTGCCGCTCGCGCAGTTGTTGGTGCCAGGAGAGGGGGGCAATGGCGGATAGATTGCTGGTCGTCGACGACGATGATGCATTTCGTGGTGTGCTCGCGAAGGCGCTGGCGCGGCGTGGCTTTGAAGTGGCAGCTGCCGCGAATGTCGAGTCGGCGTGGGAGCTCGCGCTTGAGGGGCCGCCAGCGTATGCGGTGGTCGATCTCTGTTTGCCAGATGTTTCCGGCTTGATGCTGGTCGATCGCTTGGCACGGCAGTGGCCGGGGATGCGTATTGTGGTGTTGACCGGCTATGCCAGCATCGCAACCGCGGTCGAGGCGGTGAAGCTTGGCGCGACTTACTACCTCACCAAGCCGGCGCAGACCGACGACATCGTTGCCGCTTTCGGGCGTGCGCACGGTGATCCGTCGCTCTCGACCACATCGCAGCCGATGTCGGTCAATCGCCTGGAGTGGGAGCACATCCAGAAGATACTGCGCGAATGCGGTGGGAATATTTCCCAGACTGCTCAACGCCTTGGCATGCACCGCCGTACTTTGCAGCGCAAGCTGCAAAAGCGGCCAGTGAAGTCTTAGGGCGAAATTCTAGTAGTGAGCCACGCGCGACAGCGAGGAATTGCAACGCTGTTTAGCGGTGCAATTCCTCGCTGCTGTTATGTTTGCGCCGGGTGGTGCGATAAAGATGGATTTCGAGTTCGAGTGACCACCAGTCGGAAAGACTGAGAATCTTGCGTTTGCCATTGAGGTGTTCGATGACCACGCGGGAAAGTCGCCCTGAGGTATATCCGAGCGCCCACACTTTGATCAACTGGCCGGCCATGTTCATGTACCAGTTACCGACGACGGGCTTTTGTCTGGCTGACATATATTGTTCCCTCTCTCTGCGAGCCTGAGAACTTGGGCGAAAATTATAACAGCAGGTGATCTACCCGGAGAAGCCGCATTTCTACGTGCCTGAATCCTAATCGTATAAGGATCATGGGCGGACAAAACATCCGGTGTTCACCTGACAGCGGGTTTTCGCCAGCGCAAGCCGCGCTTCAGCCACACTTCGAGTCGCCGCAGTTGAGGCAAGTGAGGCATCCATCCATGCGGATCATGGCCTTGGTCTGGCACTTGCCGCAGAGCTGCGCGCCATCGGGGAAGGCACTTGCGCTGTCGCTCTTTGCCGTCACCTGTTCGAATTCGCGGCGTTTGCTCGCAACGAACTCTTTCTGATGCTCATCGAGCTCTTCGGTCTTCAGCAGCCCGATGTAACGCAGATGGTTTTCGATGACATCGCCGAGCTCGGCGACCAGTGAAGGCATGAATTTGCCGCCGCGTTTGAAATAGCCACCGCGCGGATCGAACACCGAGCGCAGTTCCTCAACCAGAAAGGTAACGTCACCACCCTTGCGAAACACTGCCGAAACGATACGCGTGAGTGCGACGATCCACTGGAAGTGATCCATATTCTTCGAGTTGATGAATATCTCGAAGGGACGGCGCAGCTCATGCTCGGTGTCGGGGTTGAGCACGATGTCATTGATGGTGACGTAGAGCGCATGCTCGGTCAGCGGCGTTTTCACCTTGTAGGTCGAGCCGAGCAGCATGTCGGGCCGCTCGACTTTCTCATGCATGTGGATGATGTTCGACGGCGCTGCCACAGGTGCAGCAGGCTCGCCGTCTTTCACCACTTCATAGCTGACGATCTTTTCATTGATCTTGATGACCATGGCTGTGCTCCGGTGAATCAGTATTTACCGTAATACCCTTCTTTCAGGGCATCGTAGAGATTGGCGGCGCTATGCGTTTCGCCGTCGTATTCGATCTCATCGTTGCCCTTGGCCTCGATGATCGTGCCGTCTTCCAGCTGGAAGCGGTAGACGGTGTTTTCGAGATCCTTCTCCTTCACCAACACGCCCTGAAACGCTTCCGGATTGAAGCGGAACGTGGTGCAGCCTTTCAGTCCCTGCTCATAGGCATAGAGATAAATGCCCTTGAAGTCGTCGTAGTCGTAATCGCTTGGCACGTTCGCGGTCTTGGAGATCGAGGAATCGACCCACTTTTGCGCAGCGGCTTGCACATCGACGTGTTCACGCGGCGTGATGTCGTCGGCGGAGACGAAGTAATCCGGCAGACGTTCATCGACGCGCTCGGAATCAGGCGTTGCCGCCGGATTGATCATCTCGCGATAGGCGAGCAGTTCGAATGACCACACATCTACCTTTTCCTTGCTCTTCTTGCCGTCGCGAATGACGTTGCGGAAATAACGATGCGCGAAGCTTGGCTCGATGCCGTTGCTGGCATTGTTGGCAAGCGAAAGCGAGATGGTCCCGGTCGGCGCAATCGAGGTGTGATGCGTGAAACGCGCGCCGACTTCGGCGAGCAGTCCAACCAATTCCGGCGCGACTTCAGCGATGCGTTGCATGTAGCGGCTATAGCGCGCATGCAGCACTTTGCCTTTGATGACATCGCCGATGCGATAGCCATCGCGCGCCATTTCTGGGCGCTTGCGCAGCATTTGCGCGGTAACGGTGAAGTCCTGCTCCATGATCGGAGCCGGCCCTTTCTCCTGTGCGAGATCAAGCCCCGCTTCCCAGCCGGTAACCGCCATCTCGCGCGTCACGCGTTCGGTGAATTCGAGCGACTCCTTGCTGCCGTATTTCATGCGCAGCATGGCAAGCGTTGAGCCAAGACCGAGATAACCCATGCCGTGGCGACGCTTGCTGCGGATTTCATCGGCTTGCGGATTGAGAGGCAGGCCGTTGATCTCGACCACGTTATCGAGCATGCGCGTGAAGATGGCGACGACGCGGCGATAAGTATCCCAATCGAAGTTAGCGTATTCGGTGAAAGGGCGCAGCACGAACATGCTGAGATTGATCGAACCGAGCAAGCACGAGCCGTAAGGCGGCAGCGGCTGTTCGCCGCAAGGGTTGGTGGCGCGGATGTTTTCGCAGAACCAGTTGTTGTTCATCTCATTGACCTTGTCGATGAGGATGAAGCCTGGTTCGGCGTAATCATAAGTGGAGCTCATGATGAGATCCCACAGGCGGCGCGCTTTGATCGTGCGCTCGACCTTGCAGGCGACAAGCCCTTCATTGTTAGTGATGTAGCCTTCGTGCGTCGGCCATTCGCGCCATACCACCTGCTCGGGATCTGCGAAATCGATACCGTTGCTGGATTGCTTGCGGATCGGAAACGCGAGGTGCCAAGGCAGATCATTCTTCACCGCGTGCATGAATTCCTGCGTGATCAGCAGCGACAGATTGAACTGGCGCAGCCGGCCGGGCTCGCGCTTGGCGCGAATGAAATCGATGACATCAGGATGGCCGACGTCGAAGGTGGCCATCTGCGCGCCGCGCCGTCCACCGGCCGAAGATACGGTGAAGCACATGCGATCGTAGATATCCATAAAAGACAGCGGGCCTGAGGTGTACGAACCCGCGCCCGTGACGTAGCCGCCGCGTGGACGCAGCGTCGAGAATTCATAGCCGATGCCGCAACCGGCTTTCAGCGTCAGCCCTGCCTCATGTACGCGGCGCAGAATGCCGTCCATCGAATCCTCGATGGTGCCCGACACCGTGCAGTTGATGGTGGAGGTGGCGGGCTTGTGTTCGAGCGCGCCGGCATTGGAAACGATGCGCCCGGCGGGAATGGCGCCATGGCGCAGTGCCCACAGGAACTCTTCGTACCAGCGTTGTCTCTTATCCTCGGTTTCCTCGACATCGGCGAGTGCGCGCGCGACACGCTTATAGGTGTCGTCTATGGTCTGATCGAGGATGCGACCATCCTTGGCTTTGAGGCGGTACTTTTTGTCCCAGATATCCACGGAAGCGGTTTGCATCGGAATCTCGATGCGGTTGGCGGATACGATTCGCAGGTGAGCATGTTCCATGTAGTCCTTCTCCATGATTTTCCGCTTGCAATATTTATGACAACTGCTCGGATTCCGTCCGAATCGCGGAACACTATATCTTGTGGTGTAGGTTGCGCGGCAACCCAGTGATATTGCCTCGGGTTGAATCGCGGCGATTTGACTTAGAAATGAATAATTTCTTTTAGAATCAGTT
>JAITWN010000142.1 GCA_031285245.1 Chromatiales bacterium
ACAATGTGAGTGTCGTTCTCGGGATCTGCTGGCGCAGCTGAAAGTACCCCGCCCACGGATCATGCTTCAACGTCTTCAAACGTTGCCCGATGTTTCTCAACTGGTATTGATCCGCACGCTTGATGCGCGCGAGCTCGGCCCAATCCACAGGAACCGCAATTGGGCAGCCCTCACGTGCGCGCGTGGACCAGGGCGCAATTGCCGTGCTGCTGCGCATATTGCGCATCCAATCGATGAAGATACGTCCTTTGCGTTGCTGCTTGTTCGCTTTGGCGAGATAACGCTCAGGATGGCTCTTTGCGAGCGCGCTTGCGATACCCTGCGAAAACGCTTTGACCTCTGGCCAATCATTGCTGCCTTTGAGTGGCACGACCACATGCAGACCTTTTCCACCCGTTAGCATGACGAAACTTTTCAAACTCGCACTCATCAGAATGTCACGCAGCAAACGCGCCGCGCGTTTGACTTCACTGAAAGCAACGTCCGGATCAGGATCGATATCGAAGATCAAACGATCAGGATGTTCGATATCATCGATCCGCGATCCCCAGAGATGTAATTCCAAAGCGCCGAGCTGCGCAGCCGCGATGAGGCCACCCGCGCTATTCACATAGATATAAGGCTCGTGCCGAGTGCCGGGGATGCGCACGGCGTGAAAGCTGCGCGGCATACCCGCTGAGGGATGGCGCTGGAAAAAACAGCCACGAAGATGACCTTGCGGGCAGCGCACCAGAGAGAGCGGACGTCTGGTCACATACGGCAACAGGCGCGGTGCCATCTGTTCGAAATATTCGGCGAGATCACGTTTGGTGATCCTCTGCGCCGGGTAGAAGATTTTTTCCGGATGCGTCAGACGCACGCCTGCGAGATTTTCTGCGGCCAGATTTTGTATGGGGATGGGGGGATTCATGGCGCGGCGCGGCTCCCGATGACATCACGTGCTGCTTTGTCGCGACGCAAACCGAGAAAACGCGGATGACGCAGCGCGCCATCGGGCGTGCGCTCGATGTAGACGATCTCAGCGACTAGTTGCGGAGATAGCCACTGCGCTTGGCGCGCAATGGCAGCGGGCACGCTAGCAAAAGGGTTGGTGCGTCGTGACAGCCGGTGCATGCGCTCGCCGAGTTCGGCAAGGGTTTCACTATCAAAGCCAGTGCCGACGCGGCCGCGATATCTCAGCTCTTCATCGACGTATTCACCGAGCAGCAGCGAAGCGAAGGGGCGATCACGAGCACTTGATGGTCTGTAGCCGCCGATGACAAATTCCGCGCGACAGATGCAGTGTATTTTGCTCCACGCGGGGCTGCGCCCGGCGGTGTAAGGCAGGTCATCGCGTTTGGAGATGATGCCTTCAAGGCCCATGGCGCAGGCTGCACTCAACATGGCTTTGCCGCTGCCGCTCTGATGATCGCAGTAGCGCAATTCTTCAGGCGCATTCTTCAGCAGTGTTTTGAGCCGCTGTTTGCGTTCCAGCAGTGGCAGGGGGCGCAGATCTTCGCCATCGAGCTGCAGCAGATCAAAAGCCATCAGCAGGATCTCCGCGCGGTGATGTTTGATCGCCTGTTGCAGCAGTGAGAAACGGCTGATGCCCTGCGTATCGAGGATGACCGCTTCACCGTCGATGATCGCATCAACTGCTTTGAGCTCGGCGCAGGCGCGTGCGATGCCGGGAAATTTTTCTGTCCAATCAAGACCCGATCGCGTGTCGATGCGGACCTGGCCGCTGGCAATGAGGATCAGCACACGATAGCCGTCGTACTTGATCTCATGCAGCCAGTGCGCGCCTTGCGGGGGCGTGTCGACTGGCGCTGCGAGCTGCGGCGGCATGAAATCGGGTAGATGCGTCGCGGAGCCTGTTTTTTTCGTGGCGCGGGCGATCGTTGTCATAGTGCGTCGCGTGAGGATGCTGCGCTCCCAGCGCTCGACGGGATCGAGATCACGATCTACCCATTGATCTTTTTCTTTGATGAGCAGCCAGTTCTCAGCCGCGCGGCGACGCGCTTTTTCATCTCGCTTCATGCGTACCAACGCGAAGCCGCCGCGCAGACGGCGACCATGCAGCGTGAATTTCAGATTGCCTTTGCGCAAGCCTTGATGCGCACCGCTATGCGCCTGCCAATAGCCGCGATCCCACAGCATGACGGTGCCACCGCCGTATTCGCCCGCGGGAATGGTGCCTTCGAAATCGCCGTAGGCGATGGGATGATCTTCGGTGCGCACGGCAAGGCGTTTTTGCGCGGGATCAAGGCTTGGGCCACGCGTGACTGCCCAACTCTTCAGCACACCACTGAGTTCGAGGCGCAGATCGAAATGCGTGCGCCGCGCCGCATGTTTCTGAATGACAAAAGAGCCGCTATTGGTGGCGTGCGCGCTGCTGCTCGGTTCGGGAGTGCGGCTGAAGTCGCGGCGAGACTGATAGGTTTTCAGATCACGCTGTTTGCTTTGTCCACTACCTGCTTGGCTATTTTTTGCACGCGCCATGTCAGATCGCGCGCCGAGTTTTTTTAGCGGTTTGGTGGCCACTGCTCTTCACCGCTTTTTTCTTTTTCGTTGCAGCGGTGCTGCTGGCACGCTGGCGGGCGACGCTCTTTTTCAGTGCTTCCATGAGATCGACGATTTCCGCGGACTTGCGTGGCTCATTCGTCTGTGCATGCATCAGATGGCGTTTGCCACGCTTTTCTTCGATGAGCGCGTGCAGGGCATCGGCGTAGCTGTCGTGAAAAGCAGAAGCATCGAAAGGACGCGTGCGGTCTTTGATCAAACGCTGCGCGAGTGCGGTTTTTTCGCTATCGAGCCCGGAATCAGGCGGAATATCTTCAAATAGCTTATCGCTCGCGCGCACTTCGTTTTCATAACGCATGGTTTCGAGCAACAGACCACGACCGCAGGGACGCAGGGCCACCAGATATTCCTCGCCGCGCATGGTCATCTGCCCGAGGCCGATCTTGCGCTCCTCGCGCAGCGCTGCGCGCATGACGGCGAAGCCTTCCGCTGAGATATCGCTGCCGGGCACTAGATAGAAGGGACGTTCGAAATAGCGCGGATCGACTTCGCATTGGTCGACGAACTGCACTAGATCAAGCGTGTGCTGGCTTTCGAGCTTGATCTCATCGAGCTCGCTCGGTTCAATGATGACGTAGGTGTCATCTTCGACTTCAACGCCGCGTGCGATGTCGCTCGCATCGACCGGACCAATGCCAGGCACGCTTTTCTGATAGCGGATGCGCTGGCTACTTGGGCGATGGATCTGATGCATGGCGGGCCTGCTCGAGCTGACGATGGCCGGATAAAGCTCAACGGCGATCGATACCAGCGACAGTCGCAGATGTCCTTTCCAATACGGCCGGGGAGCGGCCACGTCTGCCTCCGCTAGCGCGATTTCGCAGCTTTTTCAGGCTTGCCTTTGCGCGAGGTGGAGGTCATGTCTTTCAGCTCCTTTTTGCTCATGGATTGGTACATTTGGCGCGAAGCGCCTTTGAGGTGAGACTCCTTGGTGTCGCCACGCTTGGCGGACAGCGCTGCGCCGGCAGCTTTTTGCTGGGCTTTGGATTTGGCTGGCATGAGCAAGATCTCCTTGCAGGTGAGATTGACCTCTATAGCAAAGCAAGCTCGGTGCCAGTGGTTTTAGCGCATTAAACGAGAGAGATGGTGTTGACAGCGGGTGGTGACACCTGGCGGCAGTGTGTCTGTGCCCATGAGGTGAAAAAAAAGGCGCCTTGCGGCGCCTTTGAGGACATCGAAATAAGCTTTATTTAGGCTGCGGTACGATGCGCAGATAGGGCTTCACAGCTTTCCAGCCGTCTAGATAAATCTTGCGCGCGTCCGCATCGGAAACCGAGGGCGGGATGATGACATCTTCGCCTGGCTTCCAGTTAGCTGGCGTTGCCACTTTGTGTTTGGCGGTGAGCTGCACGGAATCGAGCAGTCGCAGCACTTCCTGGAAGTTACGGCCGCTGCTCATGGGATAGATCAGAATGGCTTTGATGAGTTTGTCCGGACCGATAATAAACAGCGAGCGCACAGTAGCATTGTCAGCCGCAGTGCGCTGTGAAGCGTTTCCGCTGGCGTTGGGGTGAATCATGTCGAAGAGCTTGGCGACCGTGAGATCGACATCACCGATCAAGGGATAGTTGACTTTGTGCCCTTGAGTTTCTTCGATGTCTTTGAGCCAGCGGTTGTGATCGCTCACCGGGTCGATGCTGAGCCCGATGATCTTGCAATGGCGCTTTTCAAACTCCGGCTTCAGGCGGGCGACGTAACCGAGCTCGGTGGTGCACACCGGCGTGAAATCCTTGGGGTGAGAAAATAGGACCACCCAGCTGTCGCCGATCCACTCGTGAAATTTGATCTTACCTTCGGTGGTGTCGGCGGTGAAATCTGGGGCGATGTCTCCAATGTGCAGAGCCATATTTTTCATCTCCATGGATTAAATTTACTGCTTGAAAGTTGGCGATCCTAGCATGCGCAGTGATGTTTGTCATTGACTTGAGTGCGGGGTATAAATTCAATAAAAATAATAAGTTAATTATTATCTGTAAGATGTTTTATCAGAGTCGTAAGACCATGACAAGCATGATCAAATATCTGCGGCAATACGTGCGCGAGTTTATTTTATGCAGTGAGGCCTCAGCAATAGCTGCGCGGTGTAACAATGCTTTGCTGCTACGATAGCGCCATGAGCGAAACACCTTACGATGGACTCACGCCAGATCGCGTGCTTGATGCCATCGAATCACTAGGCTTGCAAGGCGATGGGCGCGTGTTGACGCTCAACAGCTATGAAAATCGCGTTTATCAGCTTGGCATGGAAGAAGGGCCACCGCTCATCGCCAAGTTTTACCGACCTGAACGCTGGAGCGATGCAGGCATTCTCGAAGAGCACGCTTTTGTGCAAGCGCTCGTCGAACGGGAAATTCCTGCGGTAGCGCCGCTCGCGCTGGGTGGCAGCACGCTGAACGAGCGCGCGGGATATCGCATCGCGATCTATCGGCGTCAACGCGGGCGAGCACCGGAGTTTACCGATTTCGATACGCTCGAATGGATGGGCCGTTTCCTCGGCCGCATTCATGCCGTTGGTGCGCTGCAAGCCTATGAGGCGCGACCAACGCTTGATGTGCACACCTTCGGCCATGAGCCACGCGCCTATCTGCTTAGCTCAGATTTCATTCCAGCGGAACTGCGCAGGGTGTGGGAGGGCGTATCCGCCGATGCGCTGCGCGGTGTTGAGCGCTGCTATGCGCGCGCCGGTGCGCTGCAGTTGCTGCGGCTGCATGGGGATTGCTACGCCGGTAATGTGCTGTGGTCCGATGATGGTCCGCATTTCGTCGACTTCGACGACAGCCGCATGGGCCCGGCGATACAGGACCTCTGGATGTTGCTGTCAGGAGATCGCGCTGAGATGGCGCTTCAGCTTAGTTACATTCTCGATGGCTATGAAGACTTCCATGATTTCGATCGCCGTGAGCTACATCTGATCGAAGCACTACGAACACTGCGTTTGATCCATTACTCCGCGTGGATTGCGCGCCGTTGGCATGACCCCGCTTTCCCCGCCGCTTTTCCCTGGTTTGCGAGTCCGCGCTATTGGCAGGATCGCATCCTTGAACTGCGCGAACAGATCGCGTTGATGGATGAAGAGCCACCGGGGTTGGGGCAGTGATCAGCGGTTATAGGTTGGGCTGAACGAAGTGAAGCTCAACGTTGGGGGGGGATTCACCTGGGTTCCGTGACTAGGCTGGACCGGGACACTTTTTCAGGACCGTTGGCGCGCACGCGGCTCCGCGTCCTGAAAAAGGGTCCCGGCCCTGCTTCGAAAGATCCGTTAATGATTCAGAAAAACCCCGCTACTCCTTCCCCTGCAACTGCCGCACGATCGCTTCATTCTCCAGCGTCGAAGTGTCTTGGGTGATTTCTTCGCCGCAAGCGATGGTGCGCAGCAAGCGGCGCATGATTTTGCCGGAGCGGGTTTTGGGGAGATTGCCTGAGAAGCGGATTTCATCGGGGCGCGCGATCGGACCGATTTGTTCTGAAACCCAGCGTCGTAGCTCTTTCTGCAACGCGAATGCGCTGTCATCGACGGGGGGCTCGCCCTTCAGCACGACATAAGCGAATACTGCTTCGCCTTTGATCGCATCAGGGCGTCCAACGACCGCGGCTTCAGCGACGCGTGGATGCGCAACGAGCGCTGATTCGATTTCCATGGTGCCGAGTCGATGGCCGGCGACGTTCAATACATCGTCGATGCGGCCCATGATCCAGAAATATCCGTCCTTGTCACGCCGCGCGCTGTCGCCAGCGACATAGTAGTGCTGCTCGAATTTGCCCCAGTAAGTGTCGACATAACGCGC
>JAITWN010000163.1 GCA_031285245.1 Chromatiales bacterium
GCCTCAACACCAGCCGCTCGCTGCTGCAATAACGCAGTGCGCTGCTTCAGCGCCCTCCGATAACGCTGCCATAAAGGGAAAAACATGGGTTCCACGTGGAACAATCCCCAATCCAGAAACTGCCGGCGATACTGCGGACCTTCGGTAAAAACCTGGGGACTATCCTGATGAATGGCGATAACTGGCATCTGCGTTGCCAATTCAGAGGTTCGATGCAGTGGTTTTCCGCCAGCACGCATGCGAACACGACTGGCGCCACGGCGGTCGAGTTCTATACCAATGGAATGGGTACTACCTTCAGAGGAAACGATTTCGCCGGAAATAACCATGCGCTCTGCGCCGTAGCGCATGACATGGCTGAGCTGAGAAGTACGAAAGGATTTGCCACAAGACAGGATATGGATCCCTTCAAGCAGGCTGGTTTTGCCGCTCGCGTTTTCGCCCTGAAAAACAGTGATGGGCGTTATGGGCCGGAGATCAATATCCTGGAGATTTCTGAGTTGGGTGGCTTTGAGCCGCTTCAGGCTCATACGCGACTCCCAAAGCCCCCGCCCACGATGAACAACACTATGTCTTCAAAAAACTTTGGAGTTAGATTAATCCCTACAAGCGAATCGGCATGACGATGTGCTTGGAATCCTGATCCTCTACACTCTGGATCAAGCAGGAGCTATTGGCATCTGCCAGCGACAAGCGCGCCTGATCTCCTGAGCAAGCACTCAAGGCATCAAGCAAGTAAGTGACATTGAAGCCAACCTCGAGATCCTCACCGCTGAAATCGACAGTGATTTCTTCCTCTGCCTCTTCCTGCTCTGGATTGTGCGCAAAAATCCGCAACGAATCGCCGCCGAAGCGCAACCGTACGCCGCGGTATTTTTCGTTCGAAAGAATGGAAACGCGGGTGAGCGCATGGCGCAGAGGTTCACGTTCACACACCGCCGTGCGGTTGCCGCCGCTCGGGATGACGTTCTGATAATCCGGAAAACGACCATCGATCAGCTTGGAAGTAAAGCGCATCTCCGGTGTATTGACCTGAATGAAGTTCGAGCCCAACACGATCTCAGCTTCCGCATCGCTGTCGGCAAGCAGGCGGGAAAGTTCTTGAACGGCTTTGCGGGGAATGATAACACTTTGATCTTTATCGCTTTGTTTTGAAGATCCGAGCTTATTCAAGGCCAGGCGATGGCCATCGGTTGCAACCAAATGCACGGTATTACCGCGGATTTCGAGCAGCATGCCGTTCAAGTAATAACGCACATCCTGCTGTGCCATCGCGAACTGTGTCTTCATGATGCTCGTGCGCAACGCGCGCTGGGGCAACGTGAAACGTGAAGCTTCTTTACTGACTTCGATCGTCGGAAACTCTGACGACGATAGCGTCGACAACACAAAACGACTTTTACCTGCACGCAGCGTTGCGCGCTCACCGCTCAGACTGAATTCGATTACCGCCTCATCTGCCAAAGAACGACAGATATCCAGGAATTTCCGGGCTGGCACAGTGGTTTCGCCATTTTGCGCATTGTCCACCGTCACTTCGGTACGCATCTCGATTTCAAGATCCGTACTCGCCAAGCTCAGCACACCGTCCGTTACCTTGATCAGGATGTTAGCCAGGATGGGAAGCGTCTGTCGACGCTCGACGATACCGCTCACCATCTGGAGAGGACGAACCAAAGTTTCCCTGGAAGCAGTAAATTTCATTTCTTTAATCTTTTTAACTTAAGTTGTGTCTGTAGGCACGTCGCCGCGATCTGGACGAATCTTTTAAATATATTATATTTCAAAATGTTGACAACGTTTTTCGATGTGTGTGAAGTCTGTACATCTGTGCCGGTAGCCTGTGGATGAAATGTTGAAAAGACAGGCCTTCTAGATATCCACAGAATCATCCACAGCTTGCCATCAGGTTGTCAGCATTCTTAATAAGTTAGTGTAATCCTCGCTCGTGCGTGGATCCGTTTCACGGAGCTCAGCAATCTTGCGGCAGGCATGTAGCACCGTAGTATGGTCGCGACCACCAAAGGCCTCGCCGATTTCCGGCAGGCTGTGCTTGGTGAGCTCTTTCGCCAGCGCCATGGCAATCTGCCTCGGCCGCGCTACCGAACGCGAACGACGTTTCGACATCAGATCGGCGTAACGGATCTTGTAATACTCAGCCACCGTGCGCTGGATATTGTCGATTGTGACGAGCTTGTCTTGCAATGCCAGTAGATCTTTCAGCGCTTGCTTGGTGAGTTCGATCGAAATGGGTTGGCCGGTGAAACGCGAGCTCGCGATCACGCGCCGCAGCGAACCTTCGAGTTCGCGTACGTTGGCGCGCGCGCGCTTGGCAATAAAGAAAGCGACATCATCAGGCAGTTCGATGCCGGACTGGATTGCTTTGCTCTTTAAGATCGCTACGCAGGTTTCGAGTTCTGGTGGATCGATGGCAACAATCAAACCCCAGCCGAAGCGCGACTTCAAGCGATCCTCGAGTCCATCGATCTCCTTCGGATAGCGATCGCAGGTCAGTACAATCTGGCTCTGTGCTTCGATCAGCGTATTGAAGGTATGAAAGAACTCTTCCTGACAGCTAGGCTTGCCCGCGAAAAACTGAATATCGTCGATCAGCAGCGCATCCACCGAGCGGTAATAGCGTTTGAAATCATTCATAGTGTTGTGGCGTATCGCCTTGACCATGTCGTGAAAGAAACGCTCCGAATGCACGTATACCACCCGCGCCGCTGGATTACGCTGGATCATCATATTGCCGATGGCGTGCATGAGGTGGGTTTTGCCAAGACCCACGCCGCCGTAGATGAACAGCGGATTGTACACACTCGCCGGATTTTCACCGACCTGCGTTGAGGCGGCGTGCGCAAACTGATTGGATTTACCCTCGACGAAATTCTCAAAAGTGAATTCGGTTTGCAGGCCGCGCACATGCTGCACGTGCTCGCGATCATTTTGCCGCGAAAATTCTGCGCTCTGGCTAAAAGTAAAATTTGTGGCTGTGGCAGCGGGCGCTGCATTGCTCGGGCTGGTAGGTGGCGCAGAGACTTTTGCCGGCGTGCTGCTGCCTACTTCCAAGCTGACGGTTTTGGTATGACCGTTGTTGAGACGTGCGGTGATTTCGGAAATCTGGGATCTGAAGCGTTCGTTCACCCAATCCAGTACAAAACGATTGGGTGCGAGCAGGCGCAGGCTTAAATCATCTTCGATCGCTTGTAGCGGCCTGATCCAGGTGTTGAATTGCTGCGCCGTCAGTTCACTTTCGAGGTGATCAAGGCATTTTTTCCAGAGTGGGCTATCCACGAAAAAAAACTCCCTGTCCTCGAAATAGCAGAGCACAACTGAGGTGAAAACGCGGTGAGGCGGCAAGTGTATACTTCTTCATTTGCCTAATCCACACCTTCATCGTTCTCCTAGCACCCGTTTACATTGACAGTAAAAGTAATACCTGATAGTTTTGCGCGTTCGTTTTCAGGGGCAGCAATAAGCTGTTTTTCGGAAAGATTTTTTTGATTGAAGGTTGGCGGTAGCATGAAAAGGACATATCAACCCAGCGTCTTGCATCGCAAGCGGGTACATGGTTTCAGAGCGCGTATGGCGACGGCCACGGGCCGCGCAGTGTTGGCTCGCCGTCGTGCAAAAGGCCGGGCTCGATTGAGCGCTTGATGAACGCCTGAGGGTGTTCGAACCGACGGTGTGATTTCAGCGCGTAACGCTTTTCGAAAATCCGATCGGCTGCTGACGTCAGCGGATTTTCGACATGTCTTCCAGCGTGCGCGCAAACGATCCGCCGGCGGGCTCACTTTGTACGTTCGCGGGAACGATCTCGGGTATTCCCGCCTCGGTATCGCGATCTCTCGCAAGTGCAGTCCCCGGGCCGTAGTGCGCAATCGTATCAAACGCGTAATCCGGGAATCCTTCCGGTTGCGCAAGCCGAAACTCGGCGCAGTGGATCTGGTTTTCCTGGGCCAGCCGGGCATGGCGCGCAGTCGCCTGCCGGAGCTGCGCGGGGCCGTGGATAAACTCTTGATCGAAATCGAACAATGCGCAACCCCTTGATTCTGCTGCTGCGCGGTTACCGCTACGCCATCAGCCCCTTCCTTGGCCAGCATTGCCGGTATTACCCAAGTTGTTCCGAATACACTGAAACCGCCATCAACCGCTTCGGACTCATCCGCGGCGGTTGGCTTAGTCTCAAGCGCCTATCCCGCTGCCATCCCTGGCACGCCGGTGGCGTTGACCTCGTTCCCGAACGCAAGGACTGACGTGGACACCCAGCGCATTCTGCTGTTCTTCTCTCTTTCGCTGGTACTGCTACTGATCTGGCAGGCCTGGACCGAAGACTTTGGACCCGATAAAAAGCACGTACCCACGGTGGCCGAGCAAAGCGCTGCACCCACGAGTGCAGATGTGCCGGGCACCCCTTCACTGGCGCCTGATCTGCCAAGTGATGAATCTAGCGCCGCGCCCGCAGTGCCGGCACCGACGCCGAGCGCACTCGCACGCAGCGAGCGCGTCAGAGTCGTCACGGATGTTTTCGATATCGAGATCGATACCAGCGGTGGCGATCTACGCCAGGTGCTGCTGCGCAATTTCCCGGTATCGGTCAATCAGCCTGACGAACCCTTCGCGCTCATGGAAGATCACGGTCAGCGCATCTTCATCGCGCAAAGCGGCCTGCTGTCCCCTGGTCGCCCGGCGCCTGATCACTACGCTATCTATAGCGCAGATCAGCCCGAGTATCGCCTTGCGCCTGGCGCGAATGAACTGCGCGTGCCGCTGCACTGGCAGAGCCCGGAAGGTATCGAGGTCACCAAGATCTATACCTTCCATGCCGGCAGCTATCTGATCGATGTCGATCACGTGGTCGAAAATCATTCTGACCAGCCATGGAACGGCTACGCCTATCGCCAGTTGCAGCGCACGCGTCCTCTCGATTCAGAAGGCTCGTGGTTCATTCACACCTATACCGGCGGCGTGATCAGTACGCAAGACACGCGCTACGAAAAAATCGACTTCGACAAAATGGACAAGAACGACCTGCATCTCGAAGTGCAGGGCGGCTGGTTGGCGATGATCCAACACTACTTCCTCAGCGCTTGGATCCCGAGTCCCGATGACAGCAACGTGTTCTACACCAAAGCGCCGGATGCGCGCCCCTACGTGCTTGGCATGCGCAGCAGCGCTGCGCGCGATGTTGCTCCCGGCGCAACGACCACTTTCAGTAGCCAGCTTTTCGTCGGCCCGAAAGTGCAATCGATGCTGGGTGACATCTCCGACACGCTCAAGCTGACGGTGGATTACGGCTTCCTCACCATTCTCGCGCAGCCTATTTTTTGGCTGCTGAAATACATTCACAACTGGGTGGGTAACTGGGGCTGGTCGATCATCCTCCTCACCCTGCTCATCAAGCTGGTGTTCTACAAGCTATCGGAAACCAGCTATCGCTCCATGGCCAACATGCGCCGAGTCACGCCCAAAATCACGCAGATCCGCGAGCGTTACGGCGATGATCGCCAGCGCATGAGTCAAGCGATGATGGAGCTTTATAAGAAGGAAAAGATCAATCCACTCGGCGGCTGCTTGCCGATTCTGGTGCAGATCCCGGTTTTCATCTCGCTCTACTGGGTGCTGCTCGAAAGCGTCGAACTGCGCCAGGCGCCGTGGATTCTGTGGATCAATGACCTGTCGATTCGCGATCCGTTCTATGTGTTGCCGCTGCTGATGGGCGTGAGCATGTTCTTGCAACAGCAGCTCAATCCGCCACCGCCGGATCCGATCCAGGCCAAAGTGTTGAAGGTGTTGCCGCTGATATTCACGGCGTTCTTCGCCTTCTTCCCAGCCGGCCT
>JAITWN010000180.1 GCA_031285245.1 Chromatiales bacterium
ATCGAGCCGCTCGTTGATCACACCATCGCGACCGAGGACGATGAGACGCATCACGCACCTCGCGTTTCACCAACGGACAAACCGGACAGATCAGCAACTTGCAAAAAGAGCTGCTGAAGATCGCGCAGCAGAGCAAGACGATTGCGCCGCACTGCGGCATCCGGGCACATCACCAGCACTGCATCAAAAAACGCATCCACCGCGCCGCGCAAAGCTGCGAGCCGTCGCAATACGCCAGCGTAGTCTGATTTAGCCAGTAACGGAGCAACCTCGCGCCGCGCCGCTTCAACTGCTTGCGCCAGCGCCTGCTCAGTAGGCTCCTGGAGCTGAGAATTATCCAAACTCTCAGGCAACGCTTCGTCCGTCTTGCGCAGGATATTGCTGATGCGTTTATTGGCTGCGGCAAGGCTCGCCGCCTCAGGCAATGAACGGAACTCCTGCACCGCACGCACGCGCGCATCGAAATCGCGCGGCTTGCTGGGCCTGCGCGAGAGCACTGCTTCAAATACTTCACTGCCAATGCCCACTTCCTGGTAATAGGCGCGAAGACGCTCCATCACGAAAGCATAAGTCTGCTCTTTCACCTCAGGACCCGTATCAATCTTGGCGTTCTGAGCACGATAACCAGCAAAGGCGTGTGCAATCAGTGCATGCAGGTCAAGATCCAGGCGGCGCTCGATCATGATGCGCGCAATACCGAGCGCGGCGCGGCGCAGTGCAAACGGATCTTTATCGCCCGTCGGCGCTTGGCCCAAACCAAAGATGCCGGCGAGCGTATCGAGCTTGTCAGCGATCGCGAGCGCCTGCCCAGTCGCCGTTTCCGGCAGTCCATCACCGAGACCACGCGGCTGGTATTGCTCGGCAAGCGCCTTCGCCACATCTTCGGCTTCGCTATCATGGCGCGCATAGTAACCACCCATGACGCCCTGCAATTCGGGAAACTCGCCGACCATATCGCTGACGAGATCACATTTGGAAAGCCAGGCAGCGCGCTCTGCCAGTGCCGCATTGCCACCAATGGCGATAGCGATTTCGCACGCCAATCCGACCATACGCTCGCACTTCTCACCGAGCGTGCCGAGACCGCGCTGAAAGACCACCTTGCCAAGCGCCGGCATGCGATTCGCAAGCACCTGCCGGCGATCCTGATTCCAGAAGAACATGGCATCACTCAGCCGTGGCCGAATGACGCGCTCATTGCCCGCCTGCACCGCCGCTGGGTCGCGACTTTCAATGTTGGCAACCGTAATGAAAGCCGGCATCAAGCGCCCGTTCGCATCACGCAGATGGAAATATTTCTGATGCGCCTTCATCACCGAGATCAGCACTTCTTCCGGCACTTCCAGGAAGCGCTGTTCGAAACGACCCGTGATTGCGCACGGCCATTCGACCATGGAAGTCACTTCATCGAGCAAGGCCAGATCGATCTCGGCATGCGCACCAAGCGCCTGCGCCGCCGCAGCCACCTGCGCGCGCACTGCTTCACGCCGCTGCGCGAAATCAACGACTACGCGCCCCTCAGTCGCCAGCAAGGGCACGTACGCAGAAGGTTCGGGCAAGCTCAATGTATCGGGGTGGTGGAAACGATGGCCGCGACTGTCGCGACCGGAGGACAGCCCGAACAAGTTGGCAGGCACAACCTCTTGTCCATATAGCATCACCAACCAATGCACCGGTCGCACGAACGACTCTTCGAGCGCGCCCCAGCGCATGCGTCGCGGAATTGGCAGCGAAGTTAAGGCGGCAGATACGATGCCCGACAGCAGCTCCTGAACTGCGCGTCCCTGCTGCGGTGCGCGAAATACCAACCACGCACCTTTGTCGGTTTCCAATGTCTCCAATGCATCGATCTCGACGCCACAGGAACGAGCGAAACCGAGCGCTGCCTTGCTAGGCTTGCCTTCGCCATCAAAAGCTGCAGCAAGCGCCGGGCCGCGTCGTTCTTCCACACCGTCTGGCTGACTACTGGCGAGACGCTCGACCAACACCGCGAGACGACGCGGCGCTGCATAAACATGCAACACATCGAAATCGAGACGAGCGCGCGACAAGCCTTGTTTTATCGCGGCACCAAGCGCCTCGCTAAGACCACGCAATGCCTTAGGTGGCAGCTCTTCGGTGCCTAATTCAAGCAGGAAATCGCTCCGTGCGCTCATGATGAAGTCTCCACTCTGGACTTCTCATTAGCCGATGCACACAGCGGAAAACCGAGCGCTTCACGACGCTCGTAATAGCGCTTGGCCACCGCTTCAGCAAGCGCACGAATACGGCCGATGTAGCGCGCACGTTCAGTAACGCTGATGGCATGCCTGGCATCGAGCAAGTTGAAGGTGTGGGAGCACTTCAACATCATTTCATAGGCAGCGAGCGGCACGCCGAGTTCTATCAGGCGTTTGCTTTCCGCCTCCAGACTCTCGAACGCCGCGAACAAGCGCTCGACATCGGCATGCTCAAAATTAAATGCCGACATTTCTACTTCGTTTTGATGAAAAACATCGCCGTAGGTCACGCGCCCGGCCGGGCCATCTGCGGTCCATACCAGGTCATAAACGCTTTCGACGCCTTGCAGATACATGGCGATGCGCTCAAGGCCATAGGTGATTTCGCCGGTCACCGGCCGACAATCAAGTCCGCCCACCTGCTGGAAGTAGGTAAACTGCGTCACCTCCATGCCATTCAACCACACTTCCCAACCAAGGCCCCAGGCGCCAAGCGTGGGTGACTCCCAGTTGTCTTCCACGAAGCGGATGTCATGCACCAGCGGATCGATGCCGAGGCGGTAGAGTGAGCCGAGATAAAGCTCCTGGAGATCAGCCGGCGACGGCTTGATCATCACTTGCAGCTGGTAGTAGTGTTGCAAGCGGTTGGGATTCTCGCCGTAGCGCCCATCGGTTGGGCGACGCGAAGGCTGCACATATACCGCTGCCCAAGGCTCCGGGCCAATCGCGCGCAAAAAGGTAGCGGGATGAAAAGTGCCAGCCCCGACTTCCATATCGTATGGCTGCAACATGACGCAGCCCCGTTCAATCCAATAGCGCTGCAAGGTGTTGATGAGTCCTTGAAACGTGGACACATCCGCGCCCGTAGCGGTGTTGTGCTGGTTCGGCAGAAAGCCTCCGGAAATCACTTGAGCGATGGGAGGTCGGCAATCTTATCAACTGCATAGAACACGCCGCAAGCTGACGCCCGGCGCTCGCTAAGGACAGCCCGCGCGCTGCCGATGTAATGCGTCATGAGCGTATACCTTACCATCGACCCTTATTGCGAAGCGCAGTGGCGTCTGCTGCTGGCCCGGGCTGAAGCCCTCACCGGTTACGTGCTGGACGAGGGCACCGAAGATTATCTGGTGCAATTGCTGATCCGCGTCGCCACACATCCAGAGCTGCTCTCCGGATTGCTCTCGCTTGATCGACTGACAGCGCAGCAACCCGCCGGCAGATCGCGCCTGGAATATCTTCAGGACATCGGTGACCAGTGCCTGCTGTTCGCTGGACTTTTCCCCGATCAGATCACCGAACGCATGGTGCGCCTCAGCTATTTTGCAAGCCTCGGACGCACCGCTTATCAGCAGGCACATGAGCTCTCCTCTGCCACCCCCTACGCTCAGCTTGCCACCGGCTTCCTTTCTGTCGTCGAGCTGCTGCAAGCCATGCATGAACTCGGCGAGGAAGGCTCGGCACTGACTCCGTTGCACGCTTTCGAGCTGTGGGACGACACCGGCAGTGACCGCGCGCTGCGTTACATCCAAGCGCTGACCAGCGCCATCCC
>JAITWN010000011.1 GCA_031285245.1 Chromatiales bacterium
GGGGTGCCCCCCCCCGTGGGCCCGCCATCCCCCGGCGGCCAGCGCCGCCACAGCTTCATCAGGCAGCCATGTCCTTCCGAGACTTCAAAGGCTGAACCTTGACGACATTACGGGCAGGCTTGGCCTTGAACATCATTTCCTGACCGGTGAACGGGTTTACACCCTTGCGCGCTTTGGTAGCAGGCTTGCGGATCACTTTGATCTTGAGCAGGCCGGGCAGGGTGAAAACGCGCGCACCACCGTTCTTCACGTGTCCTTCGATGACGTTCTTGAGTTCTTCCATCACCGTGCTGACCTGCTTCTTGGTCAGGCCGGTGCTGTCAGCAACGTGCGCCAGCATGGCAGAGCGAGTGAAGGGCTCTTTGATAACTTTGGCAGCGCGCGGCGCAGCCTTTTTGGCGACGGCTTTTTTCGTCGTCCCTTTTTTGGCTCCGGCTTTCTTTCGTGCAACCATTCTTGTTCTCCTGGCTTTGACGGTTGTATTGGTGGAACAAAACTGCTAGGGCCTCTTTTCGAGTATGCGCAGCATAGCAACGTCTTTTTTAATGCGCAATCCATTTATTGTTAAAATTCCGCGGCTATCGAAGCGTGTCCATCCGTCTTTATTTACTGGGTTTGCGGTTGCAGAAGAGTCTTCGAAAACGATCCTTGAATAACCTGGGTGAGGTCAGCGTGAAACGTTCTTCGCACTACGAAATGCCTTTGTACAAGCGTCAGGAGCTGCATTTCGAATGCACGCGCTGTGGCGTGTGCTGCACTGGGAACGCTGATGCGTACGTACTGCTTCGCCCTGGCGAGGCCGAGGCGCTTTGCGCGGAGCTCGGTCTGAGTTGGGCCTGGTTTCGTCGGCATTATCTGCGCCGCGACAGCGATGGCGATCTGGTGTTGCGCATGCGCGAAGGGCAGGGCCGCTGCACATGCATATTGCTTGGTGCCGATGGGCAATGCCGCGCTTATCAGGCGCGGCCCATCCAATGCCGCACTTATCCTTTCTGGCCGGAATTGCTGCGTTCAGCTAAAGCATGGGAGCGTGAAGCAAGGCGCTGCGAAGGAATTGGGCGCGGCGAGCGTGTGCCGCTTGAGCGCATCGAAGTCGCGCTCAAGGAGCAGGGAAAATGAGCGTTGGCGTGCAGGAGATAGTGATCGATCTCGCCATTGCGGCGGATGACTATCTGCGTTACTACCAGGGCAGTGTCAGTGCGGTGCGGGTGAAAGCGCGCGATGGTCGTATGGTGCAATTTCCAGCGCAGCTCTTGCGTCGCTTCGTCAGCCGCGAAGGCGTGCATGGCACTTTTGTGCTGCGTTGCAGGGTTGATCACCGTTTACTCGGCATGGAGCGTATTGCGGAGTCATCGTCATGAGCGCAGATGTGCTTGCTGCTTTGGAAAGGTTGATCACCACCATGGCGCGGCTGCGTGCGCCGGATGGCTGTCCGTGGGATCGTGAGCAGACGTTCGCCTCATTGGCGCCTTATACCGTCGAAGAAGCATATGAAGTCATGGATGCGGCGCAGCGCAATGATCAGGATGATTTGCGCGAAGAGCTTGGCGATCTACTGTTTCAGATCGTGTTCTATGCGCGCGTTGCCGAAGAGCGCGGCTACTTTGATTTTGGTGATGTGGCGTCTGCGATTGCAGAAAAGCTAGTGCGCCGCCATCCGCATGTTTTTGGTGATGATGAAAACGCTGAGCGCGTGGCTATGCCTGGCGCTTGGGATCGGCACAAGGAGGAAGAGCGGCAGCGGCGCGCAGCGAAAAAAGGCGAGCGTCCCCCAGGCATTCTCGATGGTGTGGCGAATGCGCTGCCAGCGCTGCGCCGAGCGGTCAAGTTGCAGGATCGTGCTGCGCGAGTTGGTTTTGATTGGCCGGTGGTTGAGCGTGTACTGGAGAAAGTCGAAGAGGAGATTGGCGAGCTGCGTGCTGAGTTTGCGCAGGCCGATCCCGCTCGTCTCGATCATGAGCTCGGTGATGTATTGCTCGCGGTGAGCAATGTCGCGCGCCACATCGGCGTTGACCCGGAGCAGGCGCTGCATCGGGCAAATCGACGCTTCGAGCAACGCTTCGCCGGTATGGAGGCGCTCAGCGCGCGCGCTGGTCGGCGCATGGAAGACTGGACGCTTGAGGAGCAGGAGGCTTTGTGGGTGCAAGCCAAGGCTGAGCTCGACGAAGGGTCAGATCAAGTGTGAGGATGTATCGCAGAGTAGCTAGAGATCGCAGTCGGCGTGTCGCATGACGAGACACGCTCTTCGCCATCCTGGCCGCTCGGACGCCGCCTTCCCTGGCGGTGTACGGTCTCGTCATGCGACACGCCGACTGCGATCCTCAGAGTTTGATATTGGGTTCAGTTTCGCAGGGGCCTCACTGCTCAGATTCCGCTGTGCTTGTATTGACATGACGACGCTCCCTCAGCAGAATAAGCGGCTTGCTTTTGGAGGGGTTCCCGAGCGGCCAAAGGGATCAGACTGTAAATCTGACGGCTCTGCCTTCGGAGGTTCGAATCCTCCCCCCTCCACCGCCCAGGCGGTATGGGTCAGGCAAGAGAGATTGTCTGGTCCCTGATCAGTGGTCTATGAGATTTGTGGCGCTCGGGAAGGTCCGACCGTTTTTTGTTTTTGAAGTACGACGGAGCAGGCCGGCTGTCGGGGTGTTGGGGAGCCCCGGCTTAGTTTGAGAAGTAGCCGGAGCCGGGCCGGCGGTATCGTCTCAGTTTTCGGCCTGCGGGTGTAGTTCAATGGTAGAACTTCAGCCTTCCAAGCTGATAGCGTGGGTTCGATTCCCATCACCCGCTCCAGAATTGCAGGAAAAGGTAGCAGGAAACAGGTGCCAGGATACGGTTGCGAGATTTCGCGATCGCTTCCTTATCACCTGTTTCCTGTTACCTGTTTCCTGGGCAGCAAAGCCCATATAGCTCAGTCGGCAGAGCACTTCCTTGGTAAGGAAGAGGTCACCGGTTCAAATCCGGTTATGGGCTCCACACCGGAACAGGCAAGGCAAACACAGTAGAGGATAGTCCGATGTCGAAGGGAAAATTTGAGCGTACGAAGCCGCACGTAAACGTAGGCACGATAGGTCACGTAGACCATGGCAAGACGACACTGACGGCGGCGCTGACGAAGGTGTTGGCG
>JAITWN010000029.1 GCA_031285245.1 Chromatiales bacterium
GTGACGATGTCGCCGGCTTTGACCACTTCGCGTGGGTCTTTGATGAATTTGTCTGACAGCGCGGAGATGTGAATGAGGCCGTCCTGATGCACGCCGATGTCAACAAAAGCGCCGAATGCGGCGACGTTGCTGACGATGCCTTCGAGGATCATGCCTGGTTTCAAATCGGTGATGCTTTCTACGCCGTCGGCGAATTTCGCGGCTTTTAATTCCGGGCGCGGGTCACGGCCGGGTTTTTCCAGTTCGCGCAGGATGTCGCGCACGGTTGGCACGCCGAATTTTTCATCGGTGAATTGTTCTGGTTTCAGCGCGCGCAGAAACGTGGCATCGCCGATGATTTGTTTCACTGGTTTTTTGCCCACAGTGAGAATGCGTTCAACCACCGCATACGCTTCAGGGTGTACTGCGGAGGCATCGAGCGGCTCATCGCCATCGGCGATACGCAAAAAGCCCGCGCACTGCTCGAAAGTTTTTTCACCAAGACGCGGCACAGCGAGCAAATCCTTGCGGCGTTTGAAGGGGCCATTCGCATCGCGGTGGGAGACGATGTTTTCCGCTACCGTGCCAGAGACGCCAGACACGCGCGCGAGCAGAGCCGCCGATGCGGTATTGACGTGGACGCCGACCGCATTCACGCAGTCTTCGACGCGTGCATCGAGCGCTTTTGCCAAACGGAATTGATCGACGTCGTGCTGGTATTGGCCAACGCCAATTGCTTTTGGTTCGATCTTTACCAGTTCGGCGAGTGGGTCTTGCAAGCGTCGCGCAATAGAAACTGCACCGCGCAGGCTGACATCGAGACCGGGGAATTCATTGGCGGCGAATTCAGAGGCGGAATAAACCGATGCGCCAGCTTCGCTGACGACGATCTTTTGCATTTTGAGTTCGGGCGCGAGCTTCAGCAGATCGTCGGCGAGTTTGTCGGTTTCTCGGCTGGCGGTGCCGTTGCCGATCGAAATCAGTTGCACGCTGTGTTTGGTGCACAGGAGGCGCAGCGCATGCAGCGATTCATCCCAGAGTTTGCGCGGCTCGTGCGGATAGATAACCGCGGTATCTACCAGCTTGCCGGTTTTATCCACCACGGCAACTTTGACGCCGGTGCGCAAACCCGGGTCGAGACCGAGCACGGCTTTCGGGCCAGCGGGCGCGGCGAGCAGCAGATCTTTCAAGTTGTCGCCGAACACGGTGATGGCTTGGGCTTCAGCTTTTTCTCGCGCCTGGCCAAATAAATCCAGCAGCAGGTGCAGATGCAGTTTGATCTTCCACGTCAAACGACAAGTGTCTTGCAGCCATTTGTCCGCCGCGCGTCCGCGAGCAGAAACGCCCGCGTGTTTGGCGACGCACGCTTCGGCCTGCGCATTGCCGGCGTCGACATCCGCGCCGGGTTCAAGATCGAGATGCAGGATTTCTTCGCGGCGCGCGCGAAACAGCGCGAGCAATCGATGCGAAGGAATCTTCGCCAGATTTTCCGCATGATCGAAATAGTCGCGATATTTCGCGCCGCTTTCTTCCTTGCCTTCAACCACACGCGCGCGAATGATGCCGACGTCATTGATCCACTCGCGCAGTTCACCGACCAGCGCTGCATCTTCGCCCCAGCGCTCCATCAGAATGGCGCGCGCACCGTCGAGCGCTGCCTTCACGTCGGCAACGCCTTTGTCCACATTCACGAATTGCGCGGCAAAAACTTCGGGCGTCAGCGTTGGGTCAGCGAGCAAACCATCGGCGAGCGGCTCAAGACCTGCTTCGCGTGCAATCTGTGCTTTGGTGCGACGCTTGGGTTTGTAGGGTAGATACAAATCTTCAAGCCGCGATTTGCTGTCGGCGGCAAGAATGTCCGCACGCAATTCCTTGGTCAGCTTGCCTTGCTCTTCGATGCTTGAGAGCACCGCGCCGCGACGTTCTTCGAGTTCGCGCAGATAAGTCAGGCGCGTTTCCAGGTTGCGCAGTTGCGTATCGTCAAGACCACCCGTGATTTCCTTACGATAACGCGCGATGAAAGGCACGGTCGCGCCTTCATCGAGGAGAGCAATAGCGGCTTTCGCCTGCGCGGTTTGTGCGCCGATTTCGGCAGCGATGATGGCGGCAAGGCGAGTAGTGAGTGCGTGATCTTCCATGGTGTCGATGATGTCGTGAGCTGTGTTGATGAAAAGGCAGTGATTGTCGCATCACCGCCGTCTTTGGGGGGAGAATAATTATTCGCCGAATGGGGTTGTATTTAGTTTTGCAAGAAGGCGCCGGGTGGTTAGAGTCATAGGTTGGGCTGAATGAAATGAGGCCCAACATCCCTACCAAGAAATACAAGCATGCCCAATCGGTGAGCGTAGAATGTTGGGCTTCATTTCATTCAGCCCAACCTATGACTGCAACGCGGCTCTTACGCCTTCGCCTGCGTCGATATATTCGCGCTGAGGTCATTCCCCAAAAATCCGCCCGACTGCCGTTGCCATAACGCAGCGTAGAGACCGCCTTTGCGTAGTAGTTCGGTGTGGGTGCCTTCTTCGACGATGCGGCCGGCTTCCATCACTACCAGGCGGTCGAGCATGGCGATGGTGGAGAGGCGGTGGGCGATGGCGATGACGGTTTTGCCTTCCATCAAGGTGTAGAGCTGTTCCTGGATGGCGGCTTCGACTTCGGAGTCGAGCGCGGAGGTGGCTTCATCGAGAATCAGCAGCGGGGCGTCTTTGA
>JAITWN010000087.1 GCA_031285245.1 Chromatiales bacterium
CGGCGGGCAAGGCACTGACAGCCCGCGACAATGCGCAGACCGGGATTGACCGGTGATCGGGCGCCTGGAGCAAAGATTTCGCGCCTGGCAGCGTCGCTTTAGTCGCAGTGAATGGATGGCGCGCATGCTGCGTTTGCCCATGTCGCCAGGCACTGGTGATCAGCCTGGTTTGATTCTGTTGCAGATAGATGGCTTGTCGCATGGCGAGTTCGAGCGCGCTCTGGCGCAGGGCGAGCTGCCATTTCTGCGCGATCTGCTGCGCCATCAGCACTATCGTCTGCATCGCATGTACTCTGGCATTCCCTCATCGACGGCGACGGTGCAGGGCGAGCTTTTCTACGGCGCGCATGGTGGCGTGGCGGGATTCAATTTTGTCGACAGTGGCAGCGGGCGTTTGGTGCGCATGTTTGAACCGGCAACGGCAGCTCAGGTGGAGCGCCGTCTTGCGCAGGGCTACGGCGAGCCGCTGCTCAAAGATGGCAGCTGTTATGCGGACAATTTCACCGGTGGTGCGGCCGAAGCGCATTACTGTCCAGCGGCGCGAGGTTGGGGGCCGAGTTTGCGCGATGCCGGGTTGTTCAAACTCCTGCTCTTCGTCATGCTCAATCTATTCAGTTTTCTGCGCATCGCGGTGCTCTTGGTGGTGGAGCTGGTGCTGGCGATCATCGATGGCGTGCGTGGTCTGCTTGATGGGCAGGATCTCTGCAAGGAGCTCAAATTCATTCCCATGCGCGTCGGCGTTGCGGTGTTGCTGCGCGAGCTTTCAACGATTGGCGTCAAGATGGATGCCGCGCGTGGTTTACCCATCATTCACGCTAATTTTCTTGGCTACGATGAGCAGTCGCACCGACGCGGTCCGTCGTCACGTTTCGCGCACTGGACGTTGAAAGGCATCGACAATGCCATTGCGCGCATCGCCCGCGCCGCGGAAAGATCCGAACGCCGACACTATGAGCTATGGGTGTATTCCGACCATGGCCAGGCGCACACGCGCTCGTACGAAAAAATCTATGGCAGGAAATTCACCGATGCAGTCGCGCAGACTTTTGCTGCGGCGTCCGGGCGCGCCATGAGCGCGCGTGCCAGCAGCTCCTGGAGTACGGAGCTGCGTTATGCCCGCGTGCTCGGAGAGGAAGTTTTGGCCATGACGCAGGCGCCGGATGATTGCGAGCCTGATCTCATGATCGCGCCGCTTGGTCCGGTGGCGATGATTTATTGTCGTGAAGAGCTCTCAGCAGAGCAGCGTGAAGCAGTTGCCTTGGCGCTGGTGCGCGAGGCTGGCGTGCCGCTGCTGCTGGCGCGAGACGGGCAGGGCGCGGCGTTTGCCTGGACGGCGCAGGGCGTTTTTATGCTGCCGGCTGATGGCGCACGCGTGCTGGGCGCAGATCATCCCTTCCTCAATGATGTGGTGCAGGATCTGATTGCGCTTTGTCATCACGATGATGCCGGTAGTCTGATCGCCTGCGGGTGGCGAGAGGGGATGAGTCCCTTGAGCTTTGCGGTGGAGAACGGCGCGCACGGCGGCTTTGCTCCTGAAGAGACTTCAGCCTTTGCGCTCTTGCCTGAGGATGCGCCGCTCCCGATACGTTCGCGTGCTTATTTGCGTGTGGGCGAGCTGCGTAGCGCCGCTTTGCAGTTGCTCGGGCGCGGTATGGAAGCGCGAAGATCGTGGCAGCGCGTGGTGTCGCTGCCGACTGCGGCGACAGTGCGCGTGATGACTTATAACGTGCATAGCTGTATCGGCATGGATGGCCGTATGTCGCCCGAACGCATTGCGCGTACGATCGCGCGTTACGGCGCGGATGTCATCGCCTTGCAGGAGCTCGATGTCAGGCGTTCGCGCACCGGCGGCGTTGATCAGGCCGAGCGCATCGCGCAGCTTTTGGAGATGGATTTTTACTTTCATCCAGCCTTGCATCTGGAAGAAGAGCGCTACGGCGACGCCATTCTCTCGCGTCTCCCCATGCGCTTGGTGAAAGCGGAGCTATTGCCGGGATTGTCGCGTGTTGAGCCGCGCGGGGCGCTGTGGGTGGCGATCGATGCTGGGGTTGATGCGAGCGGCGAGAAGCAGGAAATACAGGTGCTCAATACGCATCTTGGTCTTACCGCGCGCGAGCGGCGTATGCAGATCGAGGCCTTGCTCGGCGCGGGCTGGCTCGCGCATCCGCAGTGCGTCGGTCCGCTGATACTATGCGGGGATTTCAATATGCTGCCGTCTTCGCCCGTCAGCCGTTTGCTGCGCAGCCGCTTGCGTGATGCGCATCTTGAATACACCCGTCATCCACCGCGAGGCACGTTTTCAGGGCGCTTCCCGCTGGTGCGGCTCGATTACATCTTCGTGTCGCAAGAGCTCGATGTGCTCAAAGCCGAAGTGCCTGAAACATCGCTCACTCGTGTCGCTTCCGATCATCTGCCGTTGATTGTTGAACTGCGTGTCAAGGCGAGCACTCAGGAGAGGCCTCTGAGAAACGGCTGTGTGTTGACAGGATCGTAGTCATAGGTTGGGCTGAATGTGCAATGAAGCCCAACCTATGCAGAGTAGCTAGAGGTCGCTGTCGGCGTATCCCATGACGAGACACGCTTTTCGCCATCCTGGCCGCTCGAACGCCGCCGTCCCTGGCGGCGTACGGTCTCGTCATGGGATATGCCGACAGCCGACCTTCAGGGTTTGTCTCAGGATTTGAGGTTGGGCTCAGCGTCGCCCTCGCAAGCGCACAAAGATGATAGTTCTCAATGTCCGCGCGCGGGGCTCATGAAATGATGGAGGCCTCCTCGAAGGGGGTTTGCGGTACGGTTGTATCTGAACGCGCTGCCGCGCTATAGAGATCTCTGCGAAACGGCTGTGTGTTGACAGATCGTAGCTAGAGTTCGCTGTCGCAACGCTGAACCCGAAAACCTGAAGCTTGGGAGGTTTCCCTTGGGAGATTTCAGTGAGTAGCAAGTTAGGGTTGCGCGGCGTTGATGTTGATATGGTGGACGGGCGCAAACCCGTGACACAAAGCGCAGAACGTCGCGCTGCGCTGCGCGACAAACAGTCCGAGCGCCGTATCGATGTCACTACGCGCAAGCGTGTCGAGCAGATGAGCCCGGAAGAAATGAAGCTCATGCTGCTGACCCATGAGTTGACCGGCATCCCCAATCGTCGCGCGTATCAGGAGGCTAAAAAACTGCCGGCGCAGGCTTTCGTCGATGCCGATTCTCTCAAGTGGTTCAATGACACGCTCGGGCACGAGGCGGGCGATCAGGTGTTGCGGGAGATTGCGAGCGCGCTTGCCGCCACCACCTCTGAGGCTTATCACATCTCCGGTGATGAATTTCTGATCCAGGGGCGCAGCGAAGATGAAGTGCGGCGCGCAGTGTTACACGTGCGGCACTTATTGCAGCACACGGTGGTGCAAGCGCGTCTGCCCGATGGAAGCGTGATCAGAAAGCGGGGCCTTGAAATCAGCTATGGTATCGGTGGCTGCCGTATCGAATCAGAAGCGGCATTAGCCGAGGCCAAGCGCTCGCGTGAGATGTCGGGCGCGCGTGCTCCGCGCGGAGAGCCGCCGCGGCGCGGACTGGTTCGTTTGGGCGCAGCGTTTTCCGGCATTGCTGGTCATGCGAGCGCGGGCAAGATAGGTTTGCGACGTCAGCGTGTGCGCCGCTGACTCATCAAAGGGAGCTGATAAGCATCAGGAGGCGATATGGCCAGCAAGACCATGGCAATCAATATCGGTATCTAAGGAAAAAGATCGCAAGGAGATCGCCGACGGCCTGTCGCGTCTGCTTGCCGATACCTACACGCTTTATCTCAAGACGCATTAATTTTCACTGGAACGTCACCGGCCTCTAGCTACGATCCGTCAACACACAGCCGTTTCGCAGAAGCCTCGGTTTTAGGCGGGATCAAAATAAAGGCGCGGACCGGTAGTGGTCCGCGCCTTTTTGCATTCTACATCTGCGATTGCAGATAGTTTTGCAGACCGACCGCGTCGATGAGACGAAGCTGTCGCTCCAGCCAGTAGGCGTGATCTTCTTCGGTATCTTCGAGCATGACGCGCAGGATTTCGCGGGTCTGATAGTCCTGCGCTTCTTCGCATACGCTGATGGCTTTTTTGAGCGCAGCGGTGACTTTGTATTCAAGCGCGAGATCCTTGCGCAGGATTTCAGAGACGCTCGCGCCGACGTCGAGATCATCGCGCTTTGAGAGATCCGCAACGCCTTCGAGAAACAGAATGCGCTTGATGAGCGCATCGGCGTGCTGGGCTTCTTCTTCCATCTCGTGATGGATGTGCTCGTAGAGCTTTTCGAATCCCCAGTCGTGGCAGAGGCGCGCATGCGCGAAATATTGATCGCGCGCGGCGAGCTCGCCGCTCAGCAGCTGCTGAAGCTCCGCGATGACCTTCTTGTTCCCTTTCATGGCATGTCCTCTCGTTTTTGGCGCGCCGCTTACATCATCGATTGCAGGTAGTTCTGCTCACCGACGCTGTCGATCAGTTTGAGCTGTGTTTCCAGCCAATCGATGTGTTCTTCGGTTTCTTCGATCTGTTCCACCAGCAGATCGCGGCTGATGTAGTCCTGCACCTCTTCGCAGTAATTCACCGCGCTCACCATGATGGCGTGGGATTCCTTGCGCAGCGCGAGATCGTTGCCGAGCACTTCAGGGACGTCTTCACCGATCAGCAGTTTGCCGAGATCCTGTAGATTGGGCAGTCCTTCTAGAAACAGCACACGCGCGATCAGCTCATCGGCGAGTTTCATGGCTTTGATCGAATGCTTGTACTCACGCTCGTTCAGGCTTTGCAGTCCCCAGTGCCCGCACATGCGCGCATGCAGGAAGAATTGATTGATGGCGGTGAGCTGGGATTTCAGCGTCGCGTTGAGATGGCGAATGACCTGGCCGTCGCCCTGCATGGTCGTTTTCCTCTTGGGGTCTTTGAGAGTGTCCCGTGGCCGTGGAGCGGGCGGTGGGGTGTTTTGCCAAAGCTGAATTATCCCTTATATCCCGCACCGACCAAAATCATGATTTCCCTGTTGAATCTGTGAGTTGAAGCGGTCGTTGACAGTAAGTCTGGCTTAAATTAGAGTGCGACTTGTTCTCATTTAGTTTTATACGGAGAAATCAGAATATGTATGTATGTGTCTGCAATGCGGTGACTGAACGCCAGATCAGAGAAGCCGCGCATAGCGGTGTGTCTTCGGTGGAAGGATTGCAGGCTCGCCTTAAAGTCGCTACCTGCTGCGGTAGCTGCCGGGACTGTGCTCGCCGCGTGCTGGGCGAAGCGCTCTCCCAACGTGTGTCGTCAGCAGCCTGATCTATGTGCCTCTAAAATATTTGTAGTGCGAAACTAAACAAGGATTCCAACAATGCGTGCGTTGTATCGAAGCCTGCTGCTGACGACGGCGGTGGCGCTTGCTCTTCCTGTCTGTGGCTTTGCGGCCGAAGAGGTGGTGGTTTATTCGAGCCGTACGGAAGATCTCATCAAGCCGCTCTTCGACAAATATACTGCTGAAACCGGCGTCACTGTGCGTTATGTCACCGATGGTGGTGGTCCGCTGCTCGCGCGCTTGAAGGCTGAAGGCGCCAATACGCCAGCTGACATGCTCATCACCGTCGATGCCGGCAATCTCTGGCAGGCCGCGCAGGATGGCGTGCTGGCGCCGGTGACTTCGCCGGTGCTGACAAAAAATGTCCCCGCGCATCTGCATGATCCCGAAGGCCGCTGGTATGGCGTGACGCTGCGTGCGCGCACCATTGCTTACAGTACTAAGCGCGTCGATCCAGCCACGCTTTCTACCTATGAAGATCTTGCTGATCCGAAGTGGAAAGGGCGCCTCTGCCTGCGTACGTCGAAGTCGGTGTACAGCCAGTCGCTGATCGGCATGACCATCGCCCGCCTCGGTGAAGAAAAGACCGAAAGCATGGTGAAAGGCTGGGTAGCGAATCTGGCTGTGCCGCCGTTTGCCAACGATACCCGTGTGCTAGAAGCGATCGATGCCGGGCAGTGCGATGTCGGCATCGTCAATACCTATTATTTCGGTGGTTTGATCAGAGAGAAGCCTGCTCTCGCTGTGGCGCTGTTCTGGCCCAATCAGGCCGAAGAAAGCGGCGGCGTGCACGTCAACGTGGCGGGCGCAGGAGTTACTCGCTATGCCAAGCACGCTGCGCAGGCGCAGAAGCTGCTCGAATGGCTGACCGAGCCTGAAGCGCAGGAGATGTTCGCGGGTATCAATCTCGAATATCCGGTGAATCCGGCGGTGAAAATCGATCCGCTGGTCGCCGTCTGGGGCAGTTTCCGCCAGGATCCCCACAACGTTTCCGATGCCGGCGCCTTACAGGCGCAGGCCGTGAAGCTGATGGATCGGGCGGATTATCGTTGAGATGTCAGGTGATGCCCGGCCGGCAGGCCGTGTCAACTTGATTGAAGATCTAGCGATTGAAGATAAGGCGCGGGGCGCAACCGTCCCGCGCCTCTCGCGTTTTGGCTGTCTGCGTTTGCTGAGTTTGTTACTGGCGGTACTGGTGGCGCTGCCCGTGCTGGTGATCATTGCCTCTTGGCTGCATCCGCAGACCGAGATCTGGCGTCATCTCGCCGATACCGTGCTCCTTCGTCTGCTGCTGAATACATTGGTATTGCTGCTCGGCGTCGGCATCGGCGTGCTTCTTATTGGTGTTGGCCTTGCCTGGCTGACGGCGATGTGCGAATTCCCTGGGCGGCGATTTTTCGAGTGGGCGCTGCTGTTGCCGCTCGCTGTGCCAGCGTACGTGCTTGCTTTCGTCGCGCTTGGCACTTTCGATTTCACCGGCCCCGTGCAGACTCTGCTGCGCCAGCATTTCGGCGTGGGCGGTTACTGGTTTCCTGAAGTGCGCTCTCGCGGCGGCGTGATCGTGGTGATGGTGCTGGTGTTTTATCCCTATGTTTATATGCTCGCGCGCGCCGCTTTCCTCACTCAAGGACGCGCGACGCTAGAAGCAGCGCGTGTGCTTGGGTATGGGCCGTGGGGCGCGTTTTTTCATGCCGTGCTGCCGATGGCAAGACCTGCGATTGCCACCGGCGCAGCGATTGCGCTGATGGAAACATTGGCTGATTTCGGCGCGGTGTCGGTATTCAATTACGATACGTTCACGACCGCAATCTACAAGGCGTGGTTTGGGCTCTTCAGCTTGCAGGCTGCCTCGCAATTGGCTTCGCTGTTGCTGCTTTTCGTCGCGCTCGCGCTCATTTCCGAGCGCTACTTGCGTCGCCGCGCGCGTTTTCATGAATCGCCACAGGCACCAAAAGCTCACGCCATTGCACTGCATGGCTGGCGCGCGTGGCTCGCGTTTGCTGCGGCATCGATGGTGTTTTTCTTTGCTTTCGCGCTGCCAGTGTGGTGCCTTGGGAGCTGGGCTTATAAAACTTTTCCTGGCGGCATCGACGTGCGTTACTTGGAGCTGCTCATTCACACGCTGATGCTCGGCGCAGCTGCGGCGGTGATCACTATCGCTTGTGCGCTGCTGCTTGCTTATGCGCGCCGCCGTCATGCAGATCGTTTGACACAGACAGCGATAGGAGCTGCGACGCTCGGCTATGCTTTGCCCGGCGCGGTGCTTGCCGTTGGCATCATGCTGGTATTCACCAGTCTCGATAATGCATTCATCGCGTTCATGCATTGGTTCGATGAAAACTGGACGGGCCGTCTGCTCGGCGGCACGGTGGTGGCACTGCTGCTCGCGTATACCGTGCGTTTTCTCGCGGTGGCGTTCGGGCCGATTGAAAGCGGCCTCGGACGTATTCATCCCTCACTCGGCGAAGCCGCGCGCAACCTCGGCGCGAGTCCGCTCGAAACCGTCTGGCGTATTCATCTGCCGCTGCTGCGCCCGGGTCTCTTAACCGC
>JAITWN010000091.1 GCA_031285245.1 Chromatiales bacterium
TCGGCGATGGTGGCAACACGCACACCTGCGGCGCTCTGATCGAGCGCGGCCTTAAATTCAGCAAATACCGGGCGACGCGCGTGATACACACCACCTTCGGTGCTGCTCGCGCTTTCGGCATTGGCAAGATTGCTCGCGGTGGTATTGAGGCGCACGCTTTGCGCGCTGAGCGCCGACCCTGCCACATCGAATACATTGAATAGAGACATGATCATTCTCCTCTGATGGCGCTGATCAGATTCTTGATGGTGCCGTCGAGAAAGGTGAAGCTCGCCTGATGGCGCATGGCGTTCTGCGTAAACTGCGCCTGCTCGGTCTGCACATCGACGGAGTTACCGTCGGCTGAGGGTTGCAGCGGAATGCGATACATCAAACGCGCCGCGCCCGTGACAAGATCAATATCCGGCGAGATATGACGAGCGTCGCTGCGCATCATTGCGGAATCACCCGCGCCCATCGCGCCCTGAAGTACTGATTTGAAATCGATGTCGCGCGCCTTGTAACCAGGCGTATCCGCGTTGGCCATGTTGGCGGCGAGCGTTTCCGCGCGCTGGCCATAGAGCTTGAGCGCCTGCGCGTTGAGGCCGAAAGCCTGATCTATCTTCGAAGTCATTACCCGCGTCCTGTTGTTAACGCATTTCCACCCGGCAGCGGACGAGAAAAGGCAAACCTCGTGCCAAGTACCGATAACAGGGGTTTTCAGTGCAAAAACGCCAGATCGACGGCGCTTGCAGTCGGCAAAGTCGGCAATCCGTCGCCGCCGACCGGCAAACGGCAAGTAAAAAACGCTGCGAATGCAAGGATTCCTGCACTTTCTCGTGCGCCATATAGAAAGTCTCACCTTGGAAACAGCGTGGCATGCTTCTTGAATTATGCTGAGGCGTGAAAGCACTCACTAACATTCGAATGACCAGAGCCAGTGCGGGCGCACTCATCACGCTGCTGCTGTGGCCGTGGCTTGCACTTGCAGACTTCGAGCCACATCAACGCATTCTCGATACTGCGCAGCGCTTCCTGCAGAAGCAGGCGCAGACGAGCCCGGGCAAAGCTGAGATTCGCCTCGGCACGATTGATCAACGCCTGCGCCTCGCGCGCTGTGACGGCGCGCTTGAAGCCTGGATGCCGCCGAACAGCCGTCTCACCGGCAACACCAGCGTCGGCGTGCGCTGCACCGGCACTCAGCCGTGGAAACTTTTCGTGCCCGCCCACATCACGCGCACCGAACGCGTGCTCGTCAGTCATGGCTATTTGCCGCGCGGCACTGTGCTCACGCGCGAACATCTGACGCTAGCCGAACGCGAAGTGGGTAATAGCACGCAGGGATATATGAAGGATTACGATCAAGCGATCGGACAAGTGCTGCGCCAGGCTCTGCAAGACGGCTTGCTGCTAACGCCGAACATGCTCCAGCGCCCAAAGCTCATTCAGCGTGGCGAAGAAGTTTTTATTTTGTCGCACGGCGGCGCGTTTGAAGTACGCATGAAAGGCAGCGCACTCAGCGATGGCGCCGAAGGCGAACGCATTCGCGTAAAGAACCTGAATTCAAGCCGCATTGTCGAAGGCACCGTCAGCGCCGATGGCAATGTAGTGATTCAGATGTGAGTTATGGATAATATCGACAGCAGTCAGAGCAAAGGAGTAAACACATGGCAATAGAAATCAGCGGCCATAATCTGGCGCAGACCGGCAGCGCCGGCGACAGCGCGAAATTGCGCGCCGTGCGCAGCGACGACAACGCCGCCGCGCAAACAAAGGCTGGAGTCAAAACCGACACCGTCCAGCTCACCGGCACGGCAGCGTTGATGCAGAAGATCGATGCACAGATCGCCGCAGAGCCAGTGGTTGATCTTCAGCGCGTAGAAGCGATCCGCCAGCAGATCGAAAACGGCACCTATCAAATCGATCCGCAGCGCGTCGCCGAAAAAATGATTCACGCCGAAACCGCGCTGTACGGCAGCGATCGCACCTAAACGCATGGCAAGCACGATGCAACGCGAGGCCCTATTCACCCGCATCGACGATTGCCTGCGCCGGCAGATCGACGCCGGCCAGCAACTCAGCAAACAACTGCAACTCGAAGCCCTTGCACTTGATGCCCGTGACGCCGTCAGCATCGAGGCCGTGCTCGCGCCGAAGCAGAATGCACTGCAAGCCTTCGGTGCCCTCGACCAGGAACGCGAACGCCTGCTCAGCGAAGCCGGCTGCACCGACCTCGCGCATGCAGAACCATGGCTCGCGAGCGCCGACACGCCCCAGACCAGCGCCACTTTGGCGCACTGGCGGCAACTGATCGCCCTCGCCGCAGAGTGCAGCAGGCAAAACCAGATCAACGGCCAGCTCATCCAAGCCAGCCTGCGCCACACACGCCAGGTCATCGAACTGCTGAGCGGACGCCCACCCGAAGAAACCGCCCCCTACGGCCCAACCCAACCGCGCCAAAACGCCGCCAGTTCCAGTCATAGCCCTGGTCATAGCCTAGGGAAAGCCTGATCAAAAGCAGTCCAGAAGAATCTCACGCCAGCCCCACCAGGGTTCTAGCCAAACGCCATACGGCAATGTAGAATTCGCGTTCCCGCGCAACCGGGATCACCACATTGGGGCGGTAGCTCAGCTGGGAGAGCGTCGCGTTCGCAATGCGAAGGTCGGGAGTTCGATCCTCCTCCGCTCCACCACTCATTCAAGGCCAACTCTGCTGAGTTGGCTTCTTCCTTTGTGGAAACGCCAGTGTTCGCAGGGTTCCGGCGGGGATGTGGTGACCAGGGATGTCCTGAACCACCCCAATTCCCGACGTTTTCAGTCCCGCCCCTGCTAACCTGCTCAGAAATGCGGTGGCCAGGATGCGCATCACGTCCTTGCGTCACAAGCACTTACGCGCGGCAATTCGTTCGGCGCCATGCCCACCGATGCGGCATCGAACCCGCCGAACAGCGCCTCTTGCTCTTCCCATGCCCACGGCAGATCATGGTTCTTCAGCCAGATCAGGCTCAAGGTGCACGGCTGCTGACCCGCGAGGATGGCCTGCACCACCGATGGCGCGAGGCGCGTGAGCTGCAGCAGCTCGTTGACCGTGGTCGGATGCAGTCCTTCGCGCCGGGCGATCTCGCTGCCGCTTTCAACCACGCCTTCATCGATCAACCGTTGCCAGTGACAGGCACGGCACAGCGCCACCAGCATCGGCGAGTCGCAGTTTGGAGCCTGCTCGGTGCCGTTCATCGGCACCTCCAGCCTGCGCGCGCCGCGTCGCAGAAACTGAACCGGAATGACGGTCGTCAGGTTCGGCCCCTGGATAGCATCACCCATCTGCTTGAAGTTCATGCCGCTTCCTCCAGCTCCCGGAGTTCCGCGCCGATGCTGCCGGGGCGAAGCTCCGTCGCCAGTTCCACCCAGCCTGCGTCGTGCCAGACGATGGACACGGCCACTGGCAACGCAAGTTGCGTTTATTTCGATTGGGCCGGAAAGCGCAAAAGGGCATCCAATTGCTGGATACCCTTTCGGGCCGGAAAGATGCGGTATCAGGCCACGCGGTAGATGCGCTCACCGCTGGGCTGCTTGTCGGACGCCAGCGTCAGGCCCTGCTTGTTCTTGAACGCCCCGGCGAGCGTTGGGCTTCACTTTCGTTCAGCCCAACCTATTAGCTACGATCAAAATCTTTGCGCATCGCTGAGAAAGGACACTGCTTAGAAGCGCCGGCCACCGCTCAGCATGAATACCCAGGGGTTGATGTCGACATTGACGACTTTCGCGCCATTGACCTTGGCTGTGGTATCGATGGCGATGTAGTAAAGCTGTCCGCTCACGAACCAATCCGGCGTAATGCTGTAGTCCACGCCCGCTTCCAGCGCCCAGCCGAAGGAATCATCCAATTTCAGGTCGGCGCCGGCCAGCGCGCCCGTGGTCTTTTCGCTGAAGAAGGTCGTGTAGTTGAAACCAGCGCCGACGAAAGGCCGCACGGCGGCATCGGGCGCGAAGTGATACTGCAAGGTAACCGTCGGCGGCAGATGCTTGACCTCGCCTATTTTGCCTGCACCGGCAAGCGCGCCTGCGCCTTTGATGTCGTGCTTGAACGGCCAGGCGCCGAGCACACCAACGCCAAGATTGTCAGTCGCCATGTAAGTCAGTG
>JAITWN010000132.1 GCA_031285245.1 Chromatiales bacterium
CGTGTGCTCTTCCGATCTCGCCGACAGCGACCTTCAGGGTTGCTCAGTTTCGCAGATACCTCACAAGTGGGAGAGGAGCTTCACAAGGGCAGCGAGTGGCTTGGCAGAGCCCCTCTCCCAGTGATGGGCGAAGAAGGGAAATGATGCCGATTCGACTCCCATGATTAACGTTCAAGGAACACTCTGATGCGCATTGCTTCGCCCGCAGAGATGGAAGCACTGGGGCACACACTGGCGCCACTACTCGCATCGCACGGTGGTGTCGTCTATCTACATGGTCCGCTCGGCGCGGGGAAGACAACGCTGGTGCGTGGTTTGCTGCATGCGCTTGGGCATGAGGGGAGCGTCAGGAGCCCCACGTATGCGTTGCTCGAGAGTTACGCATTCGATGAGGTCGTTGTTCACCATCTCGATCTTTATCGTTTGCAGGATCCGCAGGAGCTGGAATACATCGGCTTATACGATCTGCTCGATGCCGGCGTAATCTGTCTGATCGAATGGCCAGAGCGTGGTGGTGATCGCTTGCCGATGCCGCAACTGGAGCTCGTCATTGAAGCGCTTGATCAGAATGTGCGGGAAGTGCGATGGCAGGCGCGCGATGCTCATGGTGAGCAAGTGATTCGGGCGCTGGATTTTTCTGCCTAAAGAGCTGCTGACAAACTCCGCTTCGTCATTGCGAGGGGCGTGAGCTCCCTTTAGCCTCTGGTAATCCAGGCTCTATATAGCTTGCTTCGGCTTCGCCGTTGTCATGATGGAGGCTTGCAGAACTCCCTAAAGTGCTTGATTTCATTTCGACTTTGTATAAACATTCGGTCCGTGGCCGGCGTAGCATTCAATCGGAATAATCCTCTCGTGCTCAGGATGAGTCTGCTCATTCTGGCTTTGTTCGCGCCTATTGCATCAGCATGGTCCGCGGCTACTGAGCTGCGCAGCATGCGCACCTGGACCGCGCCTGACAATACGCGTCTGGTGTTTGATCTCAGCGCATCTGCTGAATATAAGCTGTTCCGTCTTTCCGCGCCTGATCGAATCGTCATCGATTTCAAAGATACTCGCATGCGCACCGGCATTACCGCTACGACGGATGGCGTTGTGCGTGGCGTAAGACATGCCATGCGGGACCGCGATCTGCGCGTCGTGCTCGAGGTGCGCGGTGGCATGCAGCTCAAGCACTTCATGCTGAGCCCCAATGATGAATACGGCTATCGTCTGGTCGTCGATCTGATCGATGGCGCTGCGACAGACAAGCCGGTGTCTGCACCCACATCTCCTGCGCGTACTGCCAAGCGCAGCGCTGATGAAATCGTGGGCGTCAGCAAGCGTCCGCTGGTGATTGCGATCGATGCCGGTCATGGCGGTGAAGATCCCGGGGCGCGCGGCGCAACTGGTCTGCATGAGAAGGATGTCGTGCTCGCCATTGCCCGCGAGCTTGAAAAACTTGTAGCGCAGGATACCGGCATGAAGCCGGTGATGATCCGCGATGGCGATTATTTCGTGACGCTGCGTAAACGCACGCTCAAAGCGCGCCAGCACAAGGCGGATCTCTTCATTTCCATTCACGCGGATGCTTACCGCGATCGCAGCGTGCGCGGCGGCTCGCTATTCGTGTTGTCACCCCATGGCGCCACCAACGAAGCGGCGCGCTGGTTGGCGGAGCGCGCTAACGCCTCTGATTTGGTCGGTGGTGTGCGCCTCGAAGATAAGGACGATGTACTGGCTTCGGTGTTGCTGGACTTGTCGCAAGACGCGACGCTGGAAGCGAGCCATGTCGTTGCCGATTCCATCCTGCGTCAGATGGGGCCGATCGGTAAGCTGCATAGCACTTCGGTGCAGCAGGCTGGATTCGTCGTACTGAAATCGCCGGACATTCCCTCGGTGCTGGTCGAAACGGCGTTCATCTCCAATCCTGAAGATGAGGCCAAGCTGCGTAATCCGCGCCATCAGAAAGTGATTGCGCAGGCGATCTATAGCGGTGTGCGTGAGTATTTCACGCGCTTCCCGCCGGCCGGTACGGTTTACGCCGTGCGGCGCGCGCACACCATCGCGCAGGGCGACACGCTGGCGCAGATTGCGCAGCAGTATCGGGTGAGCGTAGAGCGTTTGCGCGTCGCCAATAAACTCCAAAACAATTCAGCACTGCGCGTCGGCCAGGTATTGCAGATCCCTGAGGGCTGATTTTTAGGGAAAGTCTGCGATTTTCGTCATTGCGAGGGGCCTAGCCCCGCGGCAATCCAGACGTGGATTGCTTCAGCTACGCCTCACAATGACGGAGGTTTTTTTAGCGGTTCCTTAGCGCGCATGGCGCTTTCCACTTTTCAGCCCAACGCACGCAGAGTAGCCAAAGGTCACTGTCGGAGTATTGCCTGACGGCCATCCTGGCCGCTCGAACGCCGCCCTCCCTGGCGCGGCGTACGGTCTCGTCAGGCAATACTCCGACAGTGACCCTCAGGGTTTAATGTTGAATTCGATTTTGCAGAGGCCGCGCTTTTCACTTTTCAGTAGTCTCTTGTCATAATGGTCGCTCCGCCCTTGGAGCTGCCCCCCTTGCGTATCAAGCATCTTCCTTCGCATCTCGCCAATCAGATTGCTGCCGGTGAAGTCGTCGAACGACCCGCGTCCATCGTTAAAGAACTGATGGAAAACAGTCTTGATGCCGGTGCAGGTCGCATCGAGGTCGAGATCGAAGAGGGCGGTACGCGCTTGATCCGCGTGCGCGATGATGGCTGTGGCATTCATCGCGACGATTTAGCTCTTGCGCTCGATCGCCACGCTACCAGCAAGCTGAGTACGATCGAGGAACTAGCAGCTATTCGTACGCTCGGTTTTCGCGGCGAGGCTTTGCCGAGTATTGCCTCAGTGGCGCGACTCAGTCTGAGTTCGCGCCAGGCGGATGATGCACATGCTTGGCGCATCGAAGCCGATGCGGCGGGCGAGAGCGTGGCCGCGCCGGTGGCGCAGCCGCCGGGCACATTGGTCGAAGTGCGTGATCTCTTTTTCAATATTCCGGCGCGGCGCAAATTTTTGCGCACTGAACGCACGGAGTTTTCCTATCTTGAAGAAGTGTTCAGGCGCGTTGCGCTCAGCCGCTTCGATACCGCGTTTCGTCTCGTGCACAATCGTCGCGAGATTTACGATTTGCCCGTACTGGCAGATTTTCATGCCGGCATAGAACGTGTGGCTGCACTCTGCGGTGAAACACTCGCTGAGCACAGTCTCGCCATCGAGCGTGAAGTCGGTGGCTTGCGATTGCAAGGCTGGATCGGCTCGCCAGTGAGCGCGCGCGCGCAGTCCGACATGCAGTATTTCTTCGTCAACGGCCGCGTGGTGCGTGACAAGTTGGTCAGTCATGCGCTCCGCCAGGCTTATAACGATGTGCTTTATCACGGTCGTCATCCCGCGTTCGTGCTTTATTTCGATATCGATCCGGAAGCGGTCGATGTCAACGTGCATCCCGGCAAGCATGAAGTGCGCTTTCGCGAAAGCCGGTTGATCCACGATTTTCTGCTGCGCACCGTGCAAGAAGCCCTGGCGCGCAGCGGTCCGCGTGCAGAGCCGGCTGCATCGCTTAGCGCTGCTGCGCCTAACAAGCCTTCAATCAGTGCGCCCGCGCCTTTTGCGTCAGCGGTGCCGCAAGAGCCTTTGCCCTCAGCAAGCCGAATATCGCCACCGCCTGCGCCCTCTTATTCGCCGCCTTATCCCTCGCGCAGTGCGCAGACTTCAATGCCGCTGCGTATCTCTGAACGATCTACTGCTGCGATGCATACGCTGCTGGCAGCGGCGCGTGAGGCGGGCGAAGAAGAGCGCGACACGCAAGTGCATACGCCATCGTCTACATCTCCTGCAATGCCTGAAGCGCAGCAACCTCTCGGCCGCGCGCTGGCGCAATTGCACGGTATTTACATTCTTGCTGAGAACGAGTACGGCTTGGTGTTGGTCGATATGCACGCCGCGCATGAGCGCATCGTTTATGAGCGCATGAAAGATAGTCATCGTGAAGGCAGCATCCGCATGCAACCCTTGCTGGTGCCGATCACGCTCAAACTCAGCAGTGCTGAAGCGACACTGGTGGAAGATCAGCAAGCGCTGTTCACTGAACTTGGCCTTGAAGTGCAGCGCCTCGGCGCTGACGCCGCAGTGGTGCGCGCCGTGCCGAGCCTGCTATGCGATGCTGATGCAGAGCGTTTGGTGCGCGACATCATCGCCGACGTGCGCGAACACGGCGACAGTCAGCGCGTGCGCGAACGCATCGACGACCTCTTCGCAACGCTCGCCTGCCACAGCGCAGTGCGCGCCAACCGCCGCCTCAGCCTGCTCGAAATGGATGCGCTGCTACGCGACATGGAACGCACCGAACGCAGCGGCCAATGCAACCACGGTCGTCCTACCTGGACGCAACTCGACATGAAAGCGCTGGATGCAATGTTTTTGCGCGGGCGGTGAGAGGGTGGCCTAGCGTTTGGTGGTTGGCCGACGCTGGAGGATATGTGCATTACGGGACATGCTGTTCGCCATCCTAGCCGCTCGGGTGCGCCGGTCCATGGCCGCACACGGTCCCGTAACACACATGTCCTCCAGCGTCGGCCTTCGGAGTTCAGTGATGCAAATGGTAAGTATTTTTCAGATCGTAGTTGGGCTTTGCTTTTGCAAAGCCCAACGTTCTACGCTCACCGATTGAGCATGCTTGTGTTTCATGCCTGGATGTTCTTGAATCAGTCGGGAATCAGATTCCGTAGTGGGTTTTTTAGCGCACTGGTGCAACTTCCCCCAGGCGACTTCGCTTTGCCGCAGGACTCTTTGCTGTGTCGCTGCGGATCACTTTGGGCAAACCGTGCTTGCAGCACAGGTCTTTTATCGGCGTACCGGTTTCGCGTTCACGCAGAAAGCCGATGATTTGTGCTGCGCTAAAACGCTTCTTCATGTTCGATCTCCGTCGGTTGAGGGGGGGATTGGACTCTAACTTGGTCTGCTGCTCA
>JAITWN010000181.1 GCA_031285245.1 Chromatiales bacterium
CCAACCAATGACTAAGCCATAGCCTCGTGGTTGTGCAAGCAGCTTCGTTATACCAACCAGCAGACTCACAGCCTCTGAGTTATCAAATCTCAGTGAAAGGCACTCGCGGCGCGACGCCGCACAGCAGTTCATAGGGGATGGTGCCGGCGCTGCGGGCAATTTCTTCGATGGGCAGACGTGTGCCCCAGAGTTCGGCTTCATCGCCGACTTCGGGCTCAGGAATGCCGCGCAGATCGATGCACATCATGTCCATGCATACGCGGCCAACGATCGGCGCGCGGCGGCCGCGAATCCATACCGGCGTATCAGGTTTGATCAAGCGCGGATAGCCATCGCCATAACCGACAGCGAGCACGCCGATCGGCATGTCTTCAGGGCAAGTCCAGGTGCCACCATAAGACACCGTATCACCACGGTGCAGATAGTTGATCGCGATCAAGCGTGAGAGAAAACTCATCACCGGACGCAAACCTTCCTGGCGCGCAGTGCTATCGGGAAAAGGTGATGCGCCATAAAGCATGAGACCGGGGCGCACCCAATCGGCGTGAGCTCGCGGCACATGCAAAATCGCCGCTGAGTTGGCGATGCTGCGCTCGCCGGAGAGGCCCTCGATGGCGCTTTGAAAAAGATCGAGCTGTCCATCGACGGTTGGATCGCCACGCTCATCGGAGCGTGCGAGATGCGTCATCAAGCGAATACGCGGCGCCACGCTGCGACAGGCCTGCAAGCGCCGATAGATGTTCGCTGCTTCGGACGGCGCAAAGCCGAGTCGATGCATGCCGGTATCGATCTTGAGCCACACGGTCAGCGGCCTGTTCAGATCGGCGCGTTCGAGCAAACGCACCTGGCGCTCATGATGCACCACAGTGGACAAACGATGACGAGCGAGATCGGGCAGTTCGCTGGGATCAAAAAAACCTTCGAGCAATACGATGGGATGCGCCGTACCTGACTCGCGCAGCACGATCCCCTCTTCGACGCTTGCAACGCCGAAGCCATCGGCTTCGTGCAGAGATTCCGCGCTGCGCAGCATGCCGTGACCATAGCCATTGGCCTTGATCACCGCCAACACGCGCGCGTCTGGCGCGGCTTGACGCACCCGCTGCAAATTGGCGCGCAGCGCCTTGACGTCGATCGTTGCCTGCACTGGACGCGTCATGAATAGCTCTCGCGATAACCGTCAGAGGCGTGATTTTCAAAACGCGTGTACTGGCCAAGGAAGGTGAGTTTGACGATGCCGGTCGGACCATTACGCTGCTTGCCAATAATCACTTCGGCAATGCCCTTATCCGGCGTGTCTTCGTGATAGACCTCATCGCGATAGATGAACGCAATGAGGTCGGCGTCTTGTTCGATGGCGCCTGATTCGCGCAGATCTGACATCACCGGGCGTTTATTCGGACGCTGCTCCAGACTGCGATTGAGCTGCGACAGCGCGATTACCGGCACGCTGAGCTCTTTGGCGAGTGCTTTGAGCGAGCGCGAGATCTCGGAGATTTCATTAGTGCGGTTTTCCTTGAAACCCGGCACTTGCATGAGCTGCAAATAGTCGATAACGATCAGACCAAGGCCCTTGCCCAGTGTGCGCTTGAGTTCGCGGTCGATGCGGCGCGCGCGCGCGCGCATTTCAGTTGGCGACAGCGCGGGCGTATCGTCGATGAAAAGCGGCGCTTCGCTGAGCAGACTCATCGCAGAGGTCAGTCGCGGCCAATCCTCATCGCGAAGCTTGCCCGTACGCATGATCTGCTGATCGATGCGGCCAAGCGAAGACAGCAAGCGCGTCACCAACTGTTCGGACTGCATTTCCATGCTGAATACCGCTACCGGCACATTGCTCTTGATGGCGGCGTGTTCGGCGATATTCATCGCAAAGCTGGTCTTACCCATGGAGGGGCGACCGGCGATGATGATGAGATCGGTCTCCTGCAAACCGGAAGTCTTCTCGTCAAAATCGCTAAAGCCAGTCGGCGTGCCAGTGTAGGCGCCGCTGTTATGATAGAGCTTGTCGATGCGTTCGGTGACGTCGACCAGCAGATCCTTCACCGGACGGAAGCTGCGCTGATTGCGCCGACCCTGCTCGGCAATCGCATACACCAGTCGCTCGGCATTATCGATGATTTCAGCGCAATCACGCCCTTCCGGCATGAAGGCGCTGTTGCCGATTTCGGTGCCTACATGGATCAGCTGGCGCAGCACCGAGCGTTCGCGCACGATGCCGGCATAGGTGCGAATGTTGGCGGCGCTCGGCGTGCTCCCAACCATTTCCGCGAGGTAAGAGAAGCCACCGGCTTCTTCTAGGATCTTCTGATGCGCCAGCCATTCCGACACGGTGACGACATCAACCGGATCGTTGCGCGTACACAGCGCGCCGATGGCGCGGAAGATGAGGCGATGTTCGTGACGGTAGAAGTCTTCTTCCGTCACGCGATCGGCGACCGTTTCCCAGGCCGAACTATCGAGCATCAGGCCGCCGAGCACGGCCTGCTCCGCCTCGATCGAATGCGGCGGAATGCGTAAAGCGTCAGTCGCGCGGCCTGTAGGCTCCCCGCCCGCCATCAGCTTCATCAAACTCCCCCCATCGCCTGCCGGATACTGCAAAAACGGACTTACGCTTCCGCAACGATCTCTACGCTGATTTCGACGTTGACCTCAGGATGCAGGTGCAAGTCGATGGCATATATGCCGATCTGACGCAGCTGACCTTCGGGCATACGCACTTCGCTGCGCTTGAGTTCGTGGCTAGCCGCGCTCACCGCTTCGGCGATATCGCTAGCACTGACAGAACCGAACAGCTTGCCCTGTTCACCCGTACGACGCGCGATCGTCAGGCTGAAGCCCTGCAAGCGCTCGGCGCGGGCTATCGCGGCAGCCAGCATGTCCGCCATCTGCCGCTCGAGTTCAGCGCGGCGTTCTTCGAACAAACGCTGATTCTCGGCCGTCGCCTGCGCAGCCTTGCCGTTCGGGATCAGAAAATTTCTGGCATAACCCGGCTTGACGTTGACCAGGTCGCCCAGTCCGCCGAGATTTTCCACCTTGTCGAGCAAAATCACTTTCATCGGGTACGTCCTCGTTATCTGAGTACTATAAACAAGCGCGATCCTGTAGCGAGCGCAGCCACCAGGGCAGCGGCTATTTTAGCCCGTCTTTCCCTTAAATCTCTCATTCCCCACCATCATCCCTGCAGAGATGAGTCTTTCCCTCCGCCACCGGAGCGCTTTGCCGCCAGTTTTCCCCGGATGTCGAGCCAGCTATCGGCGAACCCAGCCGCCGCCAGCACCAGCGCCACATGCGGCAGATCGATCATCATCAACGCGTAGAGCGCGATCAGCCACGCCATATGAGCGCGCAGCAGCACTGCCACACCATGCGCCAGCGCAAGGCCGTGCAGGAAGAACATCGCACCGACCACAAACGTCAGGTTGGCAGCCACACCGCCGAGCCAGCCGCTAGCAAGACTTGCCAGCGTAATGAGCAGCATCGTTGCAATTGCCACCGCGCGCCCAAGTCGCAGATGGCGGAATTCATCGCCGAAACCACCGGGATTGAAGGCCAGCGCCTGCATCCAACGGCCGATGAAGAGATTGATCATGGCGGTGAAAACCGCCGTCGCCGCGATGACGCCAGTCATCATGCGCGCCATCACCTCAATCACCGCTTCACTGTCACCGGAGATCGGCAGCGGCATTTCCTGCAACAACGGTTGCAACGTATTTTGCAGCACCTGCTGCCACCAGGCCGTGGCATCGCCAACGGCAAGGTGAAACATGATCACCGCGAGCGCGACGAACCCACCCACCGCACCGAGCGCAAGCTCCAGTGAACGCGTCCCCCTCAGCACGCCCGCCGCAATCAATACCGGCAGCCAGACCATCAGCGCCAGCGCCGTGGCTTCCAGCCCGGCCTCAGCCGCATGATCTTCAGCGATCGCGCCAGCTACGTGCTGCTCTGCGGTGGCTACATACTGGTGGTGCTGGCCGCAGCCTTCGCGGTCTCGCGCAGTTGGATGGGCTTCTACCTTCGCGCCATCCGGGACAGTGAGGAAGCGGCAGACGCCTCCGGCATCGCGGTGCCGCGCTACAAACTCGTCGCCTTCCTGCTGAGCGCCTTCCTGACCTCGGTAGGTGGCACGCTCATGGCGCAATATCTGCTCTACATTGAGCCTTCGACGGTTTTCACCATCGAATTCTCGGTGGATCTGCCGCTGATCTCCATCCTGGGCGGCATCGGCACCATCGCCGGGCCGGTGATCGGCGCCGCCATCCTGCTGCCGCTGCGCGAAACGCTGGTCTCCTCCCTCGGCGGTGCCGGCGCGGGGGCGCATCTCGTCGCCTACGGCGTGCTGCTGATCACGATCGTCATCCTGCTGCCCGAAGGGCTGCTGGGCGGGCTGAAACGCCTGTGGCGCCTCTTCCACCGCCCGCGGAAGGATGCCGGGTGATGCTGTCGGTCAAGCAGATCAGCCGCCGCTTCGGCGGATTGCTCGCGGTGGACACGGTCTCGATGGACGTGCCGGAGGGCCTCATTTATGGCCTGATTGGGCCGAACGGCGCCGGCAA
>JAITWN010000125.1 GCA_031285245.1 Chromatiales bacterium
GCCGTCTGGATTGCCACGGGGCTAACGCCCCTCGCAATGACGATGTGGGGCTTAACCACCGCGGCGATAGGGAAGATATTGCATGGGATCGACGGGGGTGCCGTCGAGGCGAATTTCGAAATGCAGTCTGACTTCCTGATTCGCTGTGCCGCTGTCCCCCATCTCGGCGATCTGCTGACCGGCACGCACTGACGCGCCATCGCTCACCAACAGGCGCTCGTTATGGGCATAGGCGCTCAGAAAACGCTCATCATGCTTGATGATGATGAGATTGCCGAAGTGAGGAATGCCTGAACCGCTATACACCACTTTGCCATTGGCCGCGGCATAGATCGGTTCGCCACGTCCAGCGCGGATTTCGAGCCCTCGGCGCGCGGGTTCGACGCGAGCATCAGCACGACGCACTGGCCATTGCCAGATCGGCACATCCGTTGCGGCCGGCGGTTTCAACGCGGCGGCGACTTCCGGTGGCTCAACGCGCGCGATCTGCTGAGGCGGCGCTGATATCGGCTCGGATATCAGCCCGCGTGACGCGGCTGTCGACGGCGATGCAGCAGATGCAGATGATGGCGAATCAAGTGGAATGGTCACTGCTTCCTCAACCGGCGCTACGGATGCAGACCTCGTCATGGGTACGGACGACTGGCGGACAACAGGCCGATTCTGCCCGCGTGCAGCAGCCAGAGTTTCGCCAAAGCTTGGTCCGCGCGGCGGCGCAACGCGCAGTTGCTGCCCGGCTTTCAGCCCATAAGGCGTCTGCAAGCCATTCCAGGCCATGACATTATGGTAATCCTGCTGATAGCGGAAACTGACGGAATAGACCGTCTCGCCCGGCTGAACGATGTGATAGACGTGCGCGCCGCAAGCACTCAACAAAACCGGCAGTAGCGATCCCAGCAACAACAATCGCAACCATCGTTGCCACCCGCCGATACCAGCGTCCAGGGTAAAAAAAGCATTGCGCATGTAGAGCAGTATATCGCCTTGTTGGTCCAGATCAGCGTGCAATCAATGCAGCAGCTTGTATACAGCATAAACCACGATCAGCCCGAGTACGACTGACCAGCCGATGATGTCGACGTAACGATGCAGATAGGGCTCGAAACGCTTGCCGCCCCAGCGCATCAGCGCGGCGACGAGGAAAAAGCGCATGCCGCGTCCGATCAGCGAGCCGATCACAAATTGCGGCAACGCCATCGCCACCGCTCCGGCAGTGATGGTGAAAATCTTGTAGGGGATCGGCGAGAAACCACCGATGAAGACGATGACGAGAAATCCCCAATGATCGAACCATTCGCGCGCGAGCAGATACGCATCCCAGTAGCCAAAGCGATGCAGCATCGGTTCGACGAGATTGAAGGCGAACATGCCGATGGCATAGCCGATCACGCCGCCAAGCACTGAGGCAAGGGTAGTCAGTCCGGCGAGAAACCACGCGCGCTCGGGCCGCGCCACCACCATCGGCGCTAGCATCACATCCGGCGGAATGGGAAAGAACGAAGATTCGGCGACGCTGAGGCCACCGAGATACCAAGGCGCATGCGGATGCCGCGCCCAGCCGAGCACTTTGTCATAGAGCGCGCCGAAGATACGCATCAACGATCTCCAGATAACATGGGCACGAAGCTGACCGCTTCCAGTTCTTCCTGTATATAGCCGTCCTCGCTGCGCGTGATCGACAGCAGACGCTGCGCATCGACACCGATCGGCATCACCAAGCGGCCACCAATAGCGAGTTGCTCCAAAAACGAAGCCGGAATTTCCGCTGGTGAAGCAGCGGCGATAATGCCGTCAAAGGGCGCCGCTTCCAACCAACCCGCGCTGCCATCGCCATGACGAGTCGTGATGTTGCGCAGATGCATCTTGTGAAATCGCCAGCGCGCGCGCGTCAGTAGCGCTTCGATGCGCTCGATGGTGTACACCGATTCCGCCACCCGTGCAAGAATCGCAGTCTGATAACCCGAGCCGGTGCCGATCTCCAGCACACGCCCGAGTGGCCCGCGTTGCAGCAGCACTTCGGTCATGCGCGCCACTATGTACGGGCTCGAAATGGTCTGACCAAAGCCGATCGGAAGCGCAGTGTTTTCATAGGCACGGCTCGCGAGCGCTTCGTCTATGAACAAATGCCGCGGCACATCCTGCATGATGTCGAGCACGACACCACTACGAATCCCCTGCGCGCGCAGCAACTCGACCAGGCGAGCCCGTGTGCGCCGAGAAGTCATGCCGATGCCTTCTCGGCGTGTGTTGACGCTCACCTTTCGATGTTCTCCATCCAGCTGCGCAAAGCGTCTAAGGCGTGGTGCCTGGTCAGATCCACCTGCAACGGCGTCACCGACACATAACCTTCCCTGATCGCGTAAAAATCCGTACCCGGACCGGCATCCTGCTCCGGACCGGAAGAGCCGATCCAATAGATCGGATTACCTCGTGGGTCGCTGGATTTTATCACCGGTTCAGACTTGTGACGGAAGCCAAGACGCGTGACGCGCAAACCACCGATGTCATCCCATGGCCGGTCGGGCACATTGACGTTGAGAATGAAATCGCGCGGCAATAGCGTTTTGCGTAAACCCTGCACCAAGCAGCGCACCGCCTGCAATGCGGATTCGTAATGACCGGGGCCAGGTCGTGGCCCAGCAAGCGACACTGCAATAGCGGGAAAACCGAGAAAACGCCCCTCCACCGCTGCCGCCACCGTGCCGGAGTAAATGACATCATCGCCAAGATTAGCGCCGGCATTGATGCCCGAAATGACCATATCGGGTTCACTGTCGAGGAGACCGGTGATAGCGAGATGCACGCAATCGGTTGGCGTGCCATTGACGCGGATGAAACCGTTCTCCGCGCGCGTGGCACGGATCGGACGATCGAGAGTCAGGGAGTTGCTGGCACCGCTGCGATCGCGATCAGGCGCGACCACCGTGATCTCGCCAAGATCGCGTAAACCATTAGCAAGACAGACGAGCCCGGGCGCGAGGTAACCGTCGTCATTACTGAGCAGGATTTTCACGTTGCAGCCCTCCCAGGCGGGAGGTTTTCAGCCGAGGACGTCAGCGCACAGCTTCATGAGGAAACCGGGGAACACGCCGAGCGCAAGCACGACGATGCCGTTCAAGCTCATCACCGCGCGCATGTCGAGGCTGGCTGCGAGCGGTGCGGTGTCGTCGGCTTTCTCGAAATACATGTATTTGACCACGCGTAGATAGTAAGCAGCGCCGATCACCGAGAACAGCACGGCGAACACCGCCAGCCACACCATGTCGATGTCAACGACCGCGCGCAACACCGCGAGCTTGGCATAGAAGCCAACGGTCGGCGGCACGCCCGCAGTTGAAAACATGATGATCAACATCATGAACGCGAACCAGGGGCTACGCTCATTGAGTCCTTTGAAATCTTCCAGGCGATCGGCCTCGAAGCCCGAACGGCTGAGCAGAATGATCATGCCAAAACCGCCGAGCGTCATCAGCGTATACACCAGGATGTAGAACATCGCGGCTGAATAGCCGGCCACCGTGCCGGTGAGAATGCCAAGCAACATGAAGCCGATATGGCTGATGGTCGAATACGCCAGCATGCGCTTGATGTTGGTCTGCGCGAGTGCGATCACGTTACCGACCGTAATCGACAGCATGGAGAGGATGATCATCATCTCCTGCCAGTGCATGTGCAGACCACCGAGACCATCGGCAACCAGGCGGATAGTAATCGCGAACGCAGCGATCTTCGGCGCCGAGCTGATGTAGAGCGTCATCGACGTCGGCGCACCGTGGTAAACGTCAGGGATCCACATGTGGAACGGCACCGCGCCGAGCTTGAAAGCAAGGCCAACGATGATGAAGACGAGGCCAAACAACAGCACCGGATCATTGCTGGTGCCCTGCGTGATGCGTTCGCTCAAGCCACCGATACTCAGCGTGCCGGTCGCGCCATAGAGCATCGACATACCATAGAGCAGCAAGCCGGAGGCAAGCGCGCCGAGCACGAAATACTTCATCGCCGCTTCACTCGACGCCACTGAGTCACGATTGAGTGCGACCATGGCATAGAGCGCCAGCGACATCAGCTCAAGCCCAAGGTAGAGCGTGAGCATGCTATAGGCAGACACCATCACCATCATGCCGAGCAGACCGAACAAACCCAGCACGAAGAATTCGCCACGCAACAGACCGCGCGCCGCCAAGTATTCACGCGAATAGAGGAACACCGTCGCCGTGACCACATAGATGAACATCTTCAGCAGATCGCCCATGGCGTCGCTGATGAACATGCCATCGAAAGTCACGCCCGTCGGTGAGGAATGCAGCGTCAAGGTCAGCACGGCGGCGCCAAACAGCGTCGCCAGCGCCATCAGATAAGTGACGACACGATTGCGATCGCTGAGGAATACGTCCACGACCAGGATGATGCACGCCATGGCGAGCACGAAGATCTCGGGCATGGCAGCGTAGAAATTGGGATGCGTGAATTCCATGTCAGAACCTGGCCGGCCTCAAAGTTTCGATACCGTCACATGCGCGAGCAAGTGAGCCACGGAGGAATGCATGACTTCGAGCAGCGGATCGGGCCACACGCCGAGCAGCAGCACGAAGAAAGCCACCGAGCCAAGCACCAGCATTTCTCGCGGGTTGATGTCCTTGAGGGCGGCGACATTGTCGTTGGCGACTTTGCCAAAGACCACGCGCTTGACCATCCACAGACTGTATGCCGCGCCGAGAATCAGGCTCGTTGCGGCGAGCAGAGCGTACCAGAAGTTCGCCTTGAAGGCGCCCATGATGACGAGGAACTCGCCGACGAACCCCGAGGTGCCAGGCAAGCCAGCATTGGCAAGCGCGAAGAACACCATGAAGGCACCAAAGTGCGGCATGGTGTTGATCACACCGCCGTAATCACCAATCAAGCGGCTGTGCATGCGGTCGTAAAGCACACCAACGCAGAGGAACATCGCGCCCGACACAAAGCCGTGAGAGACCATCTGCACCAGCGCGCCTTCAACGCCGAGCGCCGCACCCTGCACGCTGCCACTGTCTCTGAAAATGGTGAAGACCAGGAAAAAGCCGAGCGTGACGAAACCCATGTGCGAGATCGATGAATACGCGATCAACTTCTTCATGTCCTCCTGCACCAGCGCGACCAAGGCAATGTAAATCACCGCAATCAGCGACAGCGTGATGATCAAGCCATCGAGTTCAGCGCTCGCGTCCGGCGTAATCGGCAGCATGAAGCGGATGAAACCATAAGTGCCCATCTTCAGCATGATCGCCGCCAGCACCACCGAACCGCCCGTGGGTGCCTCGACGTGCGCATCCGGCAACCAGGTATGCACCGGCCACATCGGCACTTTGACCGCGAAGGCAACGAGGAAGGCGAGGAAGATCAAGATCTGCGCCTCAAGTCCGATCTTGAGAGCGTGGAAATCGAGAATCTCGAAGCTGCCGGCCTGGAAATAGAGATAGATCAGCGCCACCAGCAGCAGCACCGAACCGAGGAAGGTGTAGAGGAAGAACTTCAGTGCAGCGTAGATGCGGCGCGGCCCACCCCAGATACCGATGACGAGAAACATCGGGATCAACATCGCTTCCCAGAACACATAGAACAGCACGGCATCGAGCGCGCAGAACACACCGATCATCATGCCTTCCATGATCAGGAAGGCCGCCATGTACTGCGCCACGCGCACGCGGATCACTTCCCAAGCCGCGAGCACCACGATCACGCTGGTGAATGTAGTCAGCACTGCAAGCGGCATCGAAATGCCATCGACGCCGAGATGGTAATAGATGTCGAACACCGGCACCCATGGCGCTTTTTCCACGAACTGCATGAGATAAGTGCTGCGATCAAAATCGAAGAACAGCACCAGCGAAAGCACGAAAGTGACCAGCGCGACGATCAGCGACAGCCAGCGCACCGCGGGCGCCGAATTATTACCGGTGCCGACGGCGAGCACGGCGAGTCCGCCGACGATCGGCACCCAGATAAGCAGGCTGAGCAGAGGCAGTTCAGAACTCATGAGGCATCGGTCTCTGGTGGATCTCTTTGGGCTAGAACGAGAACGTTACAAACACGGTGAGTAACACCAACAAGCCGATGATCATGGCGAAGGCGTAATGAAAGAGGTAACCGGTCTGCACGTGCCTGAGCCGCGCCGCGATGCGACCAATGCCGAAAGCCGTGCCATTGACCAATGCGCCATCGATGACAGCAACGTCACCAGCGCGCCAGAACAAACGCCCGAGACGACGCCCACCGGCAGCAAAGAATTTGTCATTGAAGGCATCGAAGCCATAAGCGTTGACCAGCACGTTATACACCCCGGTAAAGCGGTCTTTGATCGCAGCCGGGATATCCGGTCGCTTCAGATAGAAGAACCAGGCGAGCGCCACGCCAGCGAATGACAGCAGCACCGGCAGGCCGAGCACGCCGTGAAGCACGAAGCCAAGCGCGCCGGTGAAATGCTCGCCGATATGCGCCAGCGTGTCATGCGCCGGATCGACGAAGATCACGCCGTCGAAGAAGTCTGCGAACAGCATCTTGCCGATAGTGAATGCGCCGATGGCGAGCGATGGTATCGCGAGCAGAATGAGCGGTAGCGTCATCACCTTCGGTGGCTCATGCAGATGCTCGCGGGTGTGTTCGTCCATCCGTTCCTTGCCGTGGAAGACGAGAAAGAACATGCGGAAACTATAAAACGCGGTGATGAATACGCCCGCCATCACCATCACCCAAGCGAAAGTAGCGCCGGGGAGCGTCGAGGCATGCACTGCTTCGATGATTGCATCTTTGGAGAAAAAGCCTGAGGTGCCAGGGAAACCAATCAGCGCCAGCGAGCCGATCAGCGAAGTCCAATACGTGATGGGCAGATACTTCTTTAGCCCGCCCATCTGACGGATGTCCTGCACGTGGTGCATGGCGATGATGACCGAGCCGGCAGCGAGGAACAGCAGCGCCTTGAAGAAGGCATGGGTCATGAGATGGAAGATGCCGGCAGCATACGCCGAGGCACCGAGCGCCACCGTCATGTAGCCGAGCTGTGACAGCGTCGAGTAGGCAACGACACGCTTGATGTCGTTCTGCACGATGCCAAGCAGCCCCATGAAGAAGGCGGTGATAGCGCCAATGATCATGACCACGCTGAGCGCCGTTTCCGAAAGCTCATAGAGCGGCGACATGCGCGCCACCATGAAGATGCCCGCAGTCACCATGGTCGCGGCATGGATCAGCGCCGAGATCGGCGTCGGACCTTCCATCGAATCAGGCAACCACACATGCAGCGGCACCTGCGCCGATTTACCCATCGCGCCGACGAAGAGCAGCAGACAGATCACCGTCATCACCGACCAATCCTGCCCCGGAATCACCTGCATGGTGACGTCCGCGAGCAGCGGCGCGGCAGCGAATACATCGGCGTAGTCGAGGCTGTTGAAATAAGCCAAGACGCCCGCGATGCCGAGAATAAAACCGAAGTCACCGACGCGATTGACCAGAAACGCTTTGAGATTGGCGTAGATCGCGCTTTCGCGCTGGAACCAGAAACCGATCAGCAGATACGACACCAGACCCACCGCTTCCCAACCGAAGAACAGTTGCATGAAGTTGTTGGCCATCACCAGCATTAGCATGGAGAAGGTGAAGAGCGCGATGTAGCTGAAGAAGCGCTGATACCCGGGGTCATCGTGCATATAGCCGACGGTATAGATATGCACCATCAGCGAGACGAAGGTCACCACCATCATCATCATGGCGGTGAGATTGTCGATCAGGAAACCGATTTCGAGGTTGATGCCGTCGCTGATACCCCAAGTGTAAACGCCGCCATTGAAGGTATTGCCGTCGTAGACGGTATCGATGAACACCATCACCGACAGCGCAAAGGCCGTCGCGGTGCTGAGAATAGCAACCCAGTGCGTAGCCGTGCGGCCGATGCGCCTGCCGAGAAAGCCGGCGACGATGGCGCCGAAAAGCGGTGCCAGGGGAATCGCGAGATAAATGCTTTCCATGCCCTCAGCCCTTCAGCGTGTCGATGTTCATGACGTTGATAGTGCGCCGATTACGGAACAGCACGATCAGGATGGCGAGACCAATGGCCGATTCCGCCGCCGCTACAGTAAGAATGAAGAACACGAAGATCTGTCCACTGTAGTCGCCAAGGAAGTGCGAAAACGCGATGAAGTTGATGTTGACGGCGAGCAGCATGAGCTCAATCGCCATCAGCAGCACGATCAGATTCTTCCGATTGAGGAAGATGCCCGCCATGCTGATACAGAACAGCACAGCACCGAGCACGAGATAGTGTGTCAGGGAAATCATTGACCACCCTCCGCCTTAGACGCGCTTGGCGCTGGCGCATGCGCGGCCGCTTTCGTCACGCGCGGCTCCGCCGCCATGCTGATCATGCGTATGCGCTCCTCACGCCGTACGCGCATCTGCGCGCCAGGATCCTGATAGTGGGTATGCGGGCGACGCTGACGCATGGTAAGCGCGATGGCCGCGATGATAGCCACCAGCAAAATGGAGCCGGCGAGCTCGAACGGATAGGCATAGATGGTATAGAGCAGTTTGCCGAGTTCCGTGGTGTTGCTGTAATCAGCTGCGTGAGGCACCGGTGCGCCGAACTCACCAAGACCGAAGTGACGCGGCCCCACCACCAACACCATCTCCACCAGAATCAGCGTCGCAACCAGTCCACCGACGGGGAGATAGCGCTTGAAACCTTCACGCAAAGGCGCGTAATTGACATCCAGCATCATGATGACGAAGAGGAAGAGCACCATCACCGCGCCGATGTAAACCAGCACCAGCACGATGGCGAGGAATTCGGCTTCGAGCAGGAGCCAGACCGCAGCACTGGTGAAGAAGGCCAACACCAGAAACAGAGCCGCATGGACGGTATTGCGCGCCACGATCACCATCAGCGCGGCGAACACCAGAATGCCTGAAAAGATGTAGAAGAGTGCTGGTTCCATATTCATCTTTATA
>JAITWN010000013.1 GCA_031285245.1 Chromatiales bacterium
CGAAGCGTATCCGGGCGACGTGTTCTATCTGCACTCGCGTCTGCTGGAGCGCGCCGCGCGCATCAACGCCGAATATGTCGAGAAGCTGACGAACGGCAAGGTCAAAGGTAAGACCGGCTCGCTGACCGCGTTGCCGATCATCGAAACCCAGGCTGGTGACGTGTCTGCCTTCGTTCCGACCAACGTGATCTCAATCACCGACGGTCAGATCTACCTCGAAAGTGACCTCTTCAACGCCGGTATCCGTCCTGCTATCAACGCCGGTCTGTCAGTGTCTCGCGTCGGTGGCGCGGCCCAGACCAAGATCGTCAAGAAGCTCGGCGGTGGCGTGCGACTCGACCTCGCGCAGTATCGCGAACTTGCCGCATTCGCCCAGTTCGCTTCCGACCTCGATGATGCCACGCGTCGTCAGCTCGAGCGCGGTCAGCGCGTCACTGAGCTGATGAAGCAGAAGCAGTATTCGCCGCTCAGCGTTGCCGAACAGTCCGTGTCGCTGTTCGCCGCCAACCAGGGCTTCCTTGATGATGTCGAGCTGAACAAAGTCGGCGCTTTCGAAGCCGCGCTGCACAGCTACATGAACAGCCAGCACCGCGCTCTGATGGATCGCATCAACCAAAGCGGTGATTACAACAACGACATCGAGCAAGGTCTGCGTTCGGCGCTCCAGAGCTTCAAGCAGAGCCAGACTTGGTAATTCGGAACGGGTAGCGCACCATGGCCGTCGGCAAAGAAATACGCGTCAAGATCAAGAGCATCAAGAATACGCAGAAGATCACTCGCGCGATGGAGATGGTCGCTGCGAGCAAGATGCGCAAAGCGCAGGACCGCATGCAATCGGCGCGTCCGTACGCGACCCGTATCCGCAACGTCATCGCGCATCTTGCTCATGCTCATCCTGAGTACAAGCATCCGTACATGCAGGAACAGGCGGGCAAAGACATCGGCGTGATCGTGATCTCAACCGATCGTGGTCTGTGTGGTGGTCTCAACTCCAACCTCTTCCGCGCGCTCGTGCGCAGCATGAAGCAGTGGCACGAGGAAGGACGCAAGATCGAGCTCTGCACCGTTGGCCGCAAGGCAGCGGGTTTTTTCTCACGCTTCGGTGGTCGCGTCATCGCCCAGGCTTCCAACCTCGGTGACAAGCCGCAAGTCACCGACCTCATCGGTAGCGTGCGCGCCATGTTGAATGCCTACGACGAAGGGCGCGTGTCGCGCGTCTATCTGGCGTACAACGAGTTCGTGAATACGATGACGCAGAGTCCGCGCATCGAGCAGTTGCTGCCGATCGTGCCGGATTCCGACGAGCGTCTGAAGCATCACTGGGATTATCTCTACGAGCCCGAAGCTAAAGACGTACTCACGCATTTGCTGACGCGCTATGTCGAGTCGCTGGTTTACCAGGGTGTGGTGGATAACCTCGCTTGCGAGCAGGCCGCACGCATGGTGGCGATGAAGGCCGCCTCCGACAACGCCGGCACGCTGATCGGCGAATTGCAGCTGGCCTACAACAAGGCCCGCCAGGCAGCGATCACGCAGGAGATCGCCGAAATCGTCGGCGGCGCGGCAGCTGTCTAGTATCAGCGCTGACCTCAGAATTCACAGAATATTTGGATTAAGGATCGAATCATGAGCGGAAAAATCGTACAGATCATCGGCCCCGTCATCGACGTGCAGTTTCCGCGCGGTGAAATGCCCAAAGTGTATGACGCACTGACCGTGGGTGACGTTGGCCTCACGCTCGAAGTGCAGCAGCAGCTCGGCGACGGCGTCGTGCGTACCATCGCCATGGGTACCTCCGATGGTCTGACGCGCGGCAAGACGGTCACCGACACCGGCGCTCCGATTTCCGTGCCGGTCGGCATCAAGACTCTCGGCCGCATCATGGACGTGCTCGGCACACCCATCGACGAACGCGGCCCGATCGGCGAAGACCAGCGCTACCCGATTCACCGCAAAGCCCCCAGCTACGAAGATCAGTCCGGCAGCACCGAACTGCTCGAAACCGGCATCAAGGTTATCGATCTGCTGTGCCCGTTCGCCAAGGGCGGTAAGGTTGGCCTCTTCGGCGGCGCCGGCGTCGGCAAAACCGTGAACATGATGGAGCTCATCCGCAACATCGCTATCGAGCACAGCGGTTACTCCGTGTTCGCCGGCGTCGGTGAGCGTACCCGTGAAGGTAACGACTTCTATCATGAAATGAAGGAGTCGAACGTTCTCGACAAAGTGGCGCTGGTATACGGCCAGATGAACGAGCCGCCGGGTAACCGTCTGCGCGTCGCGCTGACGGGCCTCACCATGGCCGAATTCTTCCGCGACGAAGGTCGCGACGTGCTGCTGTTCGTCGACAACATCTATCGCTACACACTTGCCGGCACCGAAGTGTCCGCGCTGCTCGGCCGTATGCCTTCTGCGGTGGGTTACCAGCCGACGCTGGCTGAAGAAATGGGTATGTTGCAAGAGCGCATCACTTCCACCAAGACGGGCTCGATCACCTCGATCCAGGCCGTGTACGTGCCTGCCGACGACTTGACCGACCCGTCACCGGCGACCACCTTCGCGCACCTTGATGCCACCGTCGTGTTGTCGCGTAACATCGCTGAGCTCGGTATCTACCCCGCGGTGGATCCGCTCGATTCCACCAGCCGCCAGCTCGATCCTCTGGTCGTTGGCCAGGAGCATTACGACACCGCCCGCGCCGTGCAGCAGACGCTGCAGCGCTACAAGGAACTGAAGGACATCATCGCGATCCTCGGTATGGACGAACTGTCGGAAACCGACAAGCTCACCGTTACCCGCGCGCGCAAGATCCAGCGCTTCCTGTCGCAGCCGTTCTTCGTTGCCGAAGTTTTCACCGGATCACCAGGTAAGTACGTGTCGCTGAAGGACACCATCAGTGGTTTCAGCAAGATTGTTGCCGGCGAGTACGACCATCTGCCCGAGCAGGCTTTCTACATGGTTGGCTCGATCGACGAAGCGGTCGAAAAGGCCAAGAAGATTCAATAAGCTGCATTAGGCGCAGCGGAGAGAGTTTGATATGGCCATGACCATGCATGTGGACATCGTGAGTGCAGAAGCGGAAATCTTTTCCGGCAATGCTGAAATGGTGTTCGCGTCGGGAGTGATGGGCGAGCTCGGCATTATGCCGCGCCACACCCCGTTGCTGACGGAGCTTCGTCCAGGTGAAGTGCGCATCCGCACGCCAGAAGGCGAAGAGCTGTTCTATTACATTTCTGGCGGCATGCTGGAAGTTCAGCCCCATGTAGTCACCGTGCTCGCCGATACCGCCTTGCGCGCCAAGGATCTCGACGAAGCGGCGGCCTTGGCAGCGAAGGAACGCGCCGAGCAGGACATGAAAAACAAAGGCTCAGAGTTCGAATACGCCAAGGCGCAGGTGCAGCTTGCCGAAGCCATGGCACAGCTGCGCGCCATCCAAAAACTGCGCGAGAAATCCCGCTAGTTTTTATTGTTCGAAGGTCAGATCCGTCAGGATCTGGCCTGTTCGATCCTCCCCCCTGGTTTTTGTTTTCCCCGCGCCGATACCTTTCCGAATACCGTTTTCCTCAAGCACTGGGAACGGTTATGGTGTGTACCCCGGAACTACATAAGATTTAGCCATGTCGCTGAACGTCATCATCCTGGCGGCAGGAGCGGGCAAGCGTATGCGCTCCGCACTGCCCAAAGTATTGCATCCGCTTGCCGGCCGTCCGCTGGTCGAGCATGTATTTCGCGCCGCGCACGCACTCGCGCCTGATCGCATCCATGTCGTTCACGGCCACGGCGGCGATCAATTGCGCGCGCGTTTCGAGAATTCGCCTTGGCCGTTGCACTGGGTCGAACAAGCCGAACGCCTCGGCACAGGTCACGCCGTGCAGCAGGCGATGCCCCACATCAATGCGCAGGACATGGCGTTGGTGCTCTATGGCGACGTGCCGCTGATCCGCTCCGAAACGTTAACTCATTTGCTTGAGCTCGCCGCTGAACGCGGACTCGCACTCGTCACTGCCAAGCTGCCCGAATCTTTTGGTTATGGCCGCATCCTGCGCAGCAAGAGCGGAGCGATTGAAGGCATCGTTGAAGAAAAAGATGCGAGCGACGCCGAGCGCAGCATCCACGAAATCAACACCGGCATACTCGCTGCGCGTGCAGATGTGCTCGCGCGCTATCTCGCACGCCTGCGCAACAACAACGCGCAGCGCGAATACTATCTCACTGACATCGTCGGCATGGCAGCAAAGGACGGCATCGACATCGGTTCGGTGTCGCCGCACAACGAAGAAGAAATTCTCGGCGTCAATGATCGCGCGCAGCTCGCGCGTCTCGAACGTCACTATCAATTGCAACAAGCCGAAGCGCTGATGGCGCAGGGCGTGATGTTATACGATCCCGCGCGTATCGATGTGCGCGGCGAACTCATCACCGGCAGCGATGTCATCGTCGACATCAACGTCGTCTTCGAAGGTCGTGTCGAACTCGGCGACAAAGTCAGCATCGGCCCGAACTGTGTCATCCGCAGCGCGCGCATCGCCGCTGGCACACAAGTCGCCGCGCACAGCATCATCGAACACGCCGACATCGGGCCGGATTGTCGCATCGGCCCTTTCGCGCGCATCCGTCCTGAAACACAGGTGGAAGAGGGCGCGCACATCGGTAACTTTGTCGAAGTGAAAAAATCCTCCGTCGGGCGCGGCAGCAAGATCAATCATCTTAGTTACATCGGCGATGCCATCGTCGGCAGCGGCGTCAACATCGGTGCCGGCACCATCACCTGCAATTATGATGGCGTGAACAAACACATCACGCGCATCGGCGATGGCGCTTTCATCGGTTCAGATACTCAGCTCGTCGCACCAGTGACCGTTGGCGCCGGCGCAGTCATCGGCGCGGGTTCCACCATCACGCGCGATGCACCGTCTGGTGAACTCACACTCAGCCGCGTGCCGCAGCAGACACGCCCCGGCTGGAAACGGCCAGTGAAGAAAGAACGCAAATAATCCAGCGCAAGGACAGCAAAGAGGAAGGTAGCAATGTGTGGAATCGTAGGAGCAGTTGCAGAACGAGACGTTGTGCCGATCATGATCGAAGGCTTAAAGCGCCTTGAATATCGTGGCTATGATTCAGCCGGCGTCGTCGTGCTCGATCGCGACAACACGCTTGAACGCGTGCGCGCCGTGGGAAAAATCAGTGCACTCGAGCAAGCGTTGCAACAAAAACCGCTGCACGGCGGCACCGGCATCGGCCACACCCGCTGGGCAACACACGGCGCACCGAAAGAAGCCAACGCGCATCCGCATATCAGTCGCAACATGGTTGCCGTCGTGCATAACGGCATCATCGAAAATCACGATGAGCTGCGCGAGCAGCAAGTGAAGAAAGGCTACGAAATCACTTCGGATACTGACACCGAAGTGATCGTGCATCAAGTACACAGTCATCTCGTCACCGGCGCGAATTTGCTCGAAGCCGTACAGAAGACTATCGCCGAATTACACGGCGCTTATGCGCTTGGTGTCGTCAGCATCACTGAGCCCGGTCGCCTCGTCGTCGCGCGTCGCGGCAGCCCACTCATCATCGGTATCGGCATCGGCGAGCGCTTCGTCGCTTCCGACGTTAATGCGCTGTTGCCCGTAACGCAGCAATTCATCATGCTGGAGGAGGGCGACGTTGCTGCGCTCACGCGCGACACTCACGTCATCTATGACCAGCACAGTAATGTAGTCGAGCGCCCGGTATACACCAGCGAACTCACCGCAAGCGCAGTCGAGCGCGGTGAATATCGCCACTTCATGCTGAAAGAAATCTTTGAGCAGGTGCGCGCGATTTCCGAAACACTCGAAGGACGCATCAGCAAACATCGCGTACTCGAAGGCGCTTTCGGCCCGCGCGCGCGTGAAGTGCTCGACAAAATCGAACACGTACACATCATTGCCTGCGGCACCAGCTATCACTCCGGCATGATCGCGCGCTATTGGTTTGAAGCGCTGGCGCGCATACCGTGCACCGTCGAAGTCGCAAGCGAATTCCGTTATCGCCACCCGGTGATGCAACCGAACACTCTGGTCGTCACCATTTCTCAATCTGGCGAAACCGCCGACACACTCGCCGCACTGCGCGAAGCGCGCAACCTCGGCTTCGCCGGATCACTTGCCATTTGCAACGTGCCAGAAAGCTCGCTGGTGCGTGAATCTGATCTTGTGCTGATGACACGCGCCGGCCCAGAGATCGGTGTCGCCTCAACTAAAGCCTTCACCACACAGCTCGTCGCACTGCTACTGCTCGTCACCGTGCTTGGTCGTCGTCACGGCATGAGCGAAGAGACCGAGCAAAGCATCGTCAATCAACTTATACAACTTCCCGGCCGCATCGAAAGCGTCCTCAGCCTTAATCCGCAGATCGAACAGCTCTCGCAGATGTTCGCCGACAAACACCACGCACTCTTCCTCGGTCGCGGCACGCAATATCCCGTCGCCATGGAAGGCGCACTCAAGCTTAAAGAAATCTCCTACATCCACGCCGAAGCCTACCCCGCCGGCGAACTCAAACACGGACCGCTCGCACTCGTCGATGCTGAAATGCCAGTCATCGCCGTCGCCCCCAACAACGAGCTGTTAGAGAAAGTAAAATCCAACCTTCAAGAAGTCCGCGCCAGAGGCGGCCACCTCATCGTCTTCACCGACGCCGGCGCCGGCATCCGCGCTAGCAACGGCATCGACATAGTAGACGTAGCCCCCACCGACGACACCGTCGCTCCGATCGTTTACACCGTGCCGCTACAATTGCTGGCTTATCACGTCGCAGTACTGAAGGGTACTGATGTGGATCAGCCGAGGAATTTGGCTAAGTCGGTGACGGTGGAGTGATGTGTGAACTGCGCCGTGCGGATTGATAGCGCGGTGCAGAGTAGATGAGTGATCAGCTATCGATAGGGATAAATCAAACCTTGGAGTAAAGGTGGGGAAACAGTAATCGAAAATCTACGAACGCTTTGTTCTCTGTGCAACATCGGCAAGAGCAATGTACTGTGACGACACCGGCTAACATTGCATTCGACCCGGACGGCTTCGCCGCCGGTGTGTTAAGCATTAGGCTATCCACATAACCCACGTTTTAGAAAAACAACCCCTTCACTTACACAGCCGCAATCCCCGACAACTGCCGTAGTGCCTGCTCGAATGCTTCCGGTGGTTGTCCGCCTTGTATCAGGTGACGTTCGTTGAAAATGGCTGAGGGCACGGCGCTGATGCCGCGTTCGTGGTAGAAATTTTCACGTGCGCGCACTTCGCTGCTGTATTCGTCAGATGCTAAAACCTGTGCGGCGCGTGCAGTATCTAGCCCTGCTTGGCCGGCAATGGCGATGAGCACTGCTGTATCAGATACGTTGCGGCCTTCGCTGTGATAAGCGCGCAGTAGCGCCAGCTTCAATGCAAGCTCCGCATCTCTGCTTTGCGTACCTGCCCAGTACAGCAGGCGGTGCGCGTTGAAGGTGTTGTAAATGCGGTCGCGTTTTTTAAGGTCAATGACAAAACCCAGCGCAGCGGCACGCTGGCGCAGGGCTTCGCTGTTTTGTCGAAGTTGCTCGACGCTCATGCCATATTTGCGGCCCAGGTGTTCGGCAATGCTTTCGCCTTCGGCGGGCATGTCCGGGTTCAGTTCAAAGGGCTGAAAATACAGTTGCATCTGCAAACCGGGGCCAATTTTCTCCATCGCTCGCAATAGCGATGCCAGACCCACGGCGCACCACGGACAAACCACATCGGAGACAAAATCAATCCTAATCGGCTGGGACATGACGTGACCTCGATAAAAGAACAAAGGTGAATCATCGCTGTTCGTCTGCGTAAAACCAAGCCCGTGGTGACGCACTGGGCTCCTGCGTCAGCCATACCTATGCGAACTATGCATTGAAGGGTAGGGGATAATGTTGCTTTCAATTCGGATGGTTTCCCGCCGGTATGACTTGGGCGTTAGACTAATATTCATCAACCCTCTTTTCATCTTATGAACGATCTCAACAATCTCAGCGAGCCAAAATCCATTATGTCTATCTGGGCCGACACTCGCGCAGTCGGTTTTACTCTGGCCTCAGAGCCGCGTACTTATTCGCTGCTACGCTCGTTGGCCGCATCATGAAATGCAAGAAAGCCAGTAGTCAAAGCCAGAAAGCCGTGGTGGCGTCGGCTTCAGAACGCAGC
>JAITWN010000151.1 GCA_031285245.1 Chromatiales bacterium
TCTGCGGCTTCACCGTCAGACCGAGTACCGCCTTCTTGAACTGCACGGTGGTCGCGCCACTCGATGATGCAGTCGTATAAGGAATCTCTACACCCTGCTCGATGCGGGCTTCGCTCTGATTGGATGTGACCACGCGTGGCGTTGAGACCACTTCACCTCGGCCTTCAGCCTGCATCGCTGAGAGCTCGAGATCGATCAGATAGTCAGAGCCGAGCACCGCGAGCGCGATCTTGCCAGGCGCTCCCGAGGTATTAGCCGAAGGCAAATTGACGTTAAGGCGATCTCCGATCGTCGGCAGCGCACCTACTGCCATACTGCTGGCGCCTTCCACAGAACCCGACGCCGCGACGGTGTTGCTGCCACTGGAAGACCTGCCGGAGACACCCATGCGCACACCAAGATCGCGGCTGAAATCGTCGTTGGCGACGACCACACGGGACTCGATCAGCACCTGGCGCACTGGAATGTCGAGCTTGGCGACGAGCTTACGAATATCGATCAGCTTGTCAGACGTGTCGCGGATCAACAGCGTGTTGGTGCGCTGATCGACCGTGACGTTGCCGCGCTCCGACAGCATGGAGTTTTCGCGCGCCTTGAGCAGCGCCGCAATCTCTTCAGCTTTGGCGTAGTTCACCTGGATCAAATCGGAAACCAGCGGCGCGATCTCTTGGATCTGCTTACTGGACTCGAACTCCTGCTTCTCGCGAGCAGCGATTTCTGCAGCCGGCGCTACCATGATGACGTTACCCGCCTGACGCATGCCGAGGCCCTTGCTCTTCAGCACGATGTCGAGCGCATGATCCCAAGGCACGTTTTGCAGGCGCAGCGTCACTTTGCCCTGCACTGCATCGCTGGTGACGAGGTTCATGCCGGTGAATTCAGCGATGATCTGCAGCACCGCGCGCACTTCGATGTCCTGGAAGTTGAGCGACAAACGCTCGCCGGTATATTCGGCCTTGGCCTTCGCCTCGTGCTGCGCGGCGGTGACCGGCTTGATTTCGAGCGTGAACAACTGATCAGCTTGATAGGCCATGTGCTCGTAAACGCCCTGAGTGTCGATCATCAGGCGCACGCTGCCATTCTGGGCAAAGCTGTCGATCTGTGTTACCGGCGTTGCGAAATCACCCACATCCATGCGACGACGCAGCTCTTCAGGCAGATCCGCATTCATGAAATCAACCAAAATCTTGCCGCCGACCTGATCGATATTGACTGGAATACCGGCGTTCGACAAGTTGACGACGATGCGCGCCTCACCCGCACGACCGCGGCTGAAATCGATATTGGTGATGCGATTGCGCACCGCGCCTTGCTCTGCGGCGGGCTTACTCGCGGCATTGGCAAGCGACAGCGGCGAAGACGAGCTAGGGGCCTGAATCGCACTGACGCTGCCATCGATCAGCACGTAAACCGCCCCGTCCTGGACGCGCGTTTCGAACGGCACCATCTTGTCGAGATTGACCACAACACGGGTGCGCCCGCCGGTTTCGACCGCGTTGACGCTGCGCACCATGCCGATCGCCACGTCTTTCTTACGCGGCAGGGCGCTGGTGGCATTCGGGAAATCGAGCGCAATACGGGCAGGATTATCCGTGCTGAAGCTCACCATGTTCGGCTTGTCACTACCCGTGACACCGAGCTTGATCTGCACCTTATTACCCGGCAACGCCGAGAAGTCCCAAGTCTCCAATCGCTGCTCCGCATGTGCCGGCGCAAGCAGTAGAACAGAAGCGAGCACAAGCGCGAGTGTCGCGCCAACGCGTTTCAACAGACTCGCGCTGCTCTCCCGTCCCAGGTGGTTGACGATATCTCCCATGATCATACTTCCCATCCTCCCTTGCGCGCTCATTGCTCGTTCATGGCTAGGTACGCTTCGCGTTCCTCCCAGCCACCAAGGCCGTCAGGAACGATCTCAGTCAGCGTCAACCGCTGCGCCTGTATCGCCTTGACCTTGCCGTAGTTCTGTCCCAAGTGATATCCAGCCCGGACGCGATGGACGATGCCATCAGGCGCCTTGACCAAACCCCAAGTGGTGTCCTGATACTTAAGAGTTCCCAGCATGAGCAGGGAATCGAGCGGATAGCTCTCCAGCGCCTCCTTGCGCCGATTGATATCCGGAGAAAGACCGCCCTGCCCCTTGTCCTGAGCAGAGGCTGTCTTAAGTTCCAGATCCGCACCCGTGCCGCCGAAGGGATCACGCAGATTGACGGCGGAATAAGCATAGGTTTCCACCGCCGAGAATTGCGGCAGCGGCTCGACCTTGCCAGGACGCTGCTTGGCTTCGGCCACAAACTCATGCAAATCACTGGTGCTGCTGTCACCGCAAGCCGCGAGTAACAGTGTCGATGACACCAGCAGCGGCCAGGCCATGCGCGAAACCCGGCGCGGCTTATTCGCGCTATCTTGACTCACGGTCAGATTGGATTTGGCCGTACTCATTTCCTCTGCTCCTTCAGCAACTCTTCGTCCTCGAGGTAACGATAGGTCCTGGCAGTGACTTCCATCATCAGAGGGTTATCGTTTGCAGCAACGGCATTCTTCGTGTTGCTACTAGCGCCGCTTTTGCGCGAGATGTCGATGGTGAAATCCTGCAATGTCACGATGCGCGGCAGGGCGGCGATGTCGCTCACGAAGCGCCCGAACTCATGATAGGAACCGGCAACTTTCATTTTTATCGGCAGCTCGGCGTAAAAATCCGCGGGGCGCTCGCTCTCAGGCTTGAAGAGCTCGAATTCGAGGCCGCTTTGCAGACCGGTCTGAGATACATCGACCAGCAGATCAGCCACCTCAGTGCGGCTCGGCAACTGGCGCAGCATGGTGCCGAACGAGACCCGCATCTCTTCCATCTGCTCTTTATAAGCATCGAGATTGGCGGCCTTGGCTTGCTTCACCAGAAACTCCTGCTTGAGGGTTTCTTCTTTGGCGCGGGTTGTCTCGAGCGTCTGCAGCTGTTCGCGCGTATCGAACCACACACCGGCACCAAGCACCGCGATGGCAAGCAGCGTAATGGCTCCGATCTTGATCGGTTTGGGCCAGCGCGAGACGTCGTTGAAATCGATATTGCGCAGTTGCGCGAGATCGATGTTCAGCTTCAGTTTCAGGTTCATGTGCGCGCCCCCTCGACGTCCTTCTCCTTGTCGATGCGCACCTGATTGACGGTCAACTTGAAGTGACTATTACGTTTGGCATCCTTGCTGTCAGCTTCGATGACATCGAGGCGCGGCCCCGTAAACCG
>JAITWN010000213.1 GCA_031285245.1 Chromatiales bacterium
CTGGTTGGGGGGGGGCCGTTTACCGTTTTCCTGGCCGGGTGGCGCGCCGCGGCCCCGCGCCATTAAAACGCGTACGGGCCACCGCCGGTCACCGTTTCGCAGAGGACTCGCTTGCGGAGAGAGCGTAGCGAGGGGGGCGTAGCCGGTTGGGGAGAGGGCAATGTTAGTAGCGAGGACAGCATGCTTCCATGACGCTATGCTATGGCGCCATGGCCGGTCTGCTTCTGATCATCGTTTGTACGTTCTGCATTAGCTGTGCGCTGACTCTTCTGCTCAGCCGGGCTGGTGCCCGCATGGGTATGCTGGATCATCCCAATGCGCGTTCTCTGCACGATACGCCGCGGCCGCGCACGGGCGGGCTTGCGATCTGGGCGGGGTGCCTGGCCGGGATTGCGGTTTTATCCGTGTTCTCTGGCACTCTGGCGATATCGCTGTGGCCAGCGGCTGCGCTTGCCGTCGTCGGTGTGGTTGCACTGATAGATGATCGTTCTCATGTGCCGGCGTTGTGGCGTCTGCTGGTGCATGGCCTTGCCGCAGGGTTGTTGATTACAGGTGGATGGGAGCTCAGGGCGCTGCATCTACCGGGCTTCGATATCGCGCTGGGTGCGGGTACTGGCATCGCGTTGACCATGCTCCTTGTGGTGTGGATGACCAATCTCTACAACTTCATGGACGGCATCGATGGGTTGGCGGGAGGCATGGCGGTGTGCGGTTTTGGCACGCTCGGCGTGCTCGGCCTGCTTGGCGGTGATGCGCATTACGCGGCTTTGTGCGCGATGATCGCGGCGGCAGCGGCGGGCTTTTTGCTGTGGAATTTCCCACCCGCGCAGATTTTCATGGGTGATAGCGGTGCTGCGGTGCTTGGTTTGCTGGCGGCGCTGCTCTCGCTGATGGCAGATAAAATAGGGCTTTTTCCGCTGTGGGTCGGTGTGCTGGTGTTTTCTCCTTTCGTGTTCGATGCCACGGTGACGGTGCTGCGCCGCGCTGCGCGCAGAGCACCAGTTTGGCAAGCGCATCGAGAGCATTATTATCAGCGTCTGGTGCAAACGGGCTGGACGCACCGGCGCGTAACGCTGTGCGCCTATGGCTTAATGCTGATCTGCGCGTTGGTTTCGGTGTTGGCGGTGCGGGCTACGCCAACAGGACAGTGGATGCTGATAGGTGCGCTCGCGCTACTGTTTTTATCAACGATAATCGCTATTCGCCGCCGCGAGAGTCGCGTGCGGCCTTCGCGGTGACGGATGCTGACAGAGCGCGGCGCCATGCAACCGCATCGCTCATCCTTGCGTCTGTATTGGTACGAATTGCTGCGGGTGCGGCTCCGATTAACATTGAAGCTTGGTTTGCTATACTGAGCGCCTGATGCGATCGTGGGGAAGGTCCTTCGTGGCAAAACAAACTGGAGCGCTGATTTGACGCTGTGGTATGCAGGAGGCTTCGCTAGCAGACGAAGCCTGGCCGTCGTTGCTCACGATATCCTCATCGTCGCTGCGGCGTGGTTGCTGGTCTATCTCGCCCGTTTTGATTTCGGTGTTACTCCTACTGGTTGGATTTCTTTCTGGCGCTCTCTGCCATTTGTGCTGCTGGGGCAGGGCGCTGTGCTCTGGTATTGCGGTCTTTATCGCGGCATTTGGCGTTTTTCCAGCATCCTTGATGCCTGGAACATCGTACGCGCCGCGGTGCTTGGTGTGCTCGCCATTGCGCTACTGCTGTTCCTGTTCAATCGTTTGGAAGGTGTGCCGCGTACGGTGCTTGCAGCCTATCCGGTCTGTTTGATTTTGCTGCTGGGTGGGCCGCGGCTGCTCTATCGCGTATGGAGCGAACACGGGTTTGCGCTGTTCAATCATGGTGAATTCAAACGCGTGCTGATTCTCGGTGCTGGCCGCGCTGGTGAAGCGCTCGCGCGCGATATGCGCCGCGATGCGCGCTATGATCCCGTCGCCTTTCTCGATGACCAGGTCAGTCTGCTCGGCTCAAAACTGCACGGGGCGCCAGTGATCGGCACCATCGCGCAGCTTCCCGAGGTGGTCGCTGAACTCAAGATTGATCTGGTAATCATCGCCATCCCTTCGACCAATAACGCTAACATGCGGCGCATCGTCGAGATCTGCGAGCGCTGCGAGGTGCCGTTCCGAACCCTGCCGCGTTTCCATGATCTGTCTGCTGGCGAAGTGAGCGTGGCGGAGCTGCGCGAGGTCAACATCGAAGATTTGCTCGGGCGCGATGCAGTAATTCTCGACTGGCGTCGCATCGGTGCTTACGCGATTGGCCGCACTATTTTGGTCAGCGGCGCCGGTGGCTCCATCGGCTCGGAGCTGTGTCGCCAGATTGCCCGTTTCAAACCGGCGATGCTGGTGCTCTTTGAAAGCAATGAGTGCAATCTGTTTTATATCGAAGCTGAGCTGCGCACCAAATACCCTGAGCTGATGGTATGCGCCTTCCTCGGTGATGTGCGCGATGCGAGTGCTGTTGCCCGGGCTTTTGAGAAATTCCGCCCCGACATGGTGTTTCACGCCGCGGCTTATAAGCATGTGCCCATGCTCGAATTCAATCTGCGCGAAGCGGTGCGCAACAACGTCGTTGGTACCCGCATCATGGCGAGCGCAGCGCATGATTATGGTTGCCGCACTTTCGTCATGATCTCAACCGACAAGGCGGTCAACTCGAATAACGTCATGGGCGCGACCAAGCGCATTGCCGAGCTGTGCTGCCAGGCGCAGCGCAGGCGTTCGCGGACGCGTTTCATCACTGTGCGTTTTGGCAACGTGCTTGGCTCTGCTGGCAGTGTGGTGCCGCTGTTTCAGGAGCAAATTCGCGCTGGCGGGCCAGTAACTGTCACTCATCCCGATATGGTGCGCTACTTCATGACCATCCCCGAGGCGGCGCAGCTCATCATGCAGGCGGCGGCCATGGGTGAGGGCGGCGAGACTTTCGTGCTTGATATGGGGGATCCAGTGCGTATCACCTATCTTGCCGAGCAGATGATCCGGCTATCGGGGAAAACGCCAGGAGTCGACGTCAAGATTGTTTACACTGCGCTGCGTCCAGGCGAAAAGCTGGCCGAAGAGCTCTTCCATCAGGATGAAGAGCGGGTGCAGACCAGCCATAGCCAGCTCATTCTGGCGCGCGCGCCGGATAACGAGCGCCCCGATTTGATGGAGGATCTGCGCGCTCTTGAGGCCGCAGTGGAGGCGTACGATGACAATGCCATCGTGCGCCTTATGGAAAAACTTGTTCCGCCGATAGCGAAGCACCGACCCGTACAGCAAAAAGTGGTCCCCATCGAATTGGCGAAAAAAGCATGACGACTCCTCGGATTACCAAGGCTGTTTTCCCTGTGGCTGGCATGGGTACGCGGTTTTTGCCCGCGACCAAAGCCAACCCCAAGGAAATGCTGCCAGTGGTCGATAAGCCGCTGATCCAGTATGCGGCGGAAGAAGCCATTTCAGCTGGTATCACGCACCTGGTATTTGTCACCAGCAGCGCTAAGCGCGCCATCGAAGATCACTTCGACAAGAATTACGAACTCGAAGCCGAGCTCAAGGCGCGTGACAAGCGCGCACTGCTCAAGCTGGTGCAGGACATTCTGCCCAAGGGTGTGTCGTGCACCTACATCCGCCAGCCCGAAGCACTTGGCCTTGGCCATGCCGTGCTCTGCGCGCGCCCGGTGATCGGAAATGATCCCTTTGCTGTCATCCTCGCTGACGACCTGATCGACGATGGTGAAAAAGGCTGCATCGAGCAGATGTGCCGACAGTTCACAACGCATGGTTGCAGTTTGCTCGGCGTGGAAGAAGTCGAGCGCTCCGAGACCGACAAATACGGCATCATCAAAGCCGAGCCGATGGGCGAACGACTCTACGAAGCACGTAGCATCGTGGAAAAGCCCGCGCCGGACAAAGCGCCATCGACCCTCGCCGTAGTGGGGCGCTATGTGCTTACACCGCGTATCTTCCATTTCCTTGAAAACCTCGGCGCAGGTGCGGGCGGTGAGATCCAGCTCACTGACGCCATCGCCGGACTGATGGGCGAAGAAAAAGTGCTCGGTTATGAATTCGAAGGCCGACGCTATGACTGCGGCAGCAAGCTCGGTTACCTCCAGGCCACCGTGGAATACGCCCTCAAACACCCCGAGCTGAAAGATCCGTTCAAGGCTTATCTTAGCCAACACTGCATTACACGCTGAAATTGCGCTGGCTTCTTTCCTGAGGCCAGTTCGGCATTCTCCCGCAGTACTCTTCCAGCCACGCATTCATGCGCGTTACCACGCATGATTCGGATGATTGGTTACATTCGCAGAAGATCGAGTGTCATACGAAAGCGAATCATCTGCCCGATAATCACGATGTGGTTGCCAGCTGTACTTACTGGGTTCGAGCGTTTTCGCATCTCTATTTTGGCGGGGCTTCTCGTTCTTGAATAAAAAAGCGGGGAATCCATTATCGGATTCCCCGCTTTTTTTATTTGAAAAGTGCTGAAAACTTCAGGCGTTTTCGCCTGCGCCTCCATCGGTTCCGGTCGCTCTTTCTCTCTCCATCGGCGCTGGCTTGGGCTCTACTACTTGCCTTGCTTCTGCCGGTTTTGATTCTACAGGCGCTGCGTGCGCTACGGCTGAATGCAGTGGGTTTTGCGGGAAATCCGGTTTCATCGCTGCTGCGGTAGCTGGTGGTGGGGTGGTGCCGTTGTTTTCCACTGGGCGTGGCAGGGGGCGGACGTCGATGTTTTCCAAGGCGCTGCTGCTGGTGGAAATTGCGGTGTCGTTGGCGGCGTCGGCGTTGATGGCGCCTTCCTGCTGACGACGAGCTTCACCGCCACGGCCGCGGCCGCGACGGCGGCGACGGGAGCGGCCAGTGCCAGTGCTTTGCTGTTCGCCTTCGGCGCGCGGTTGCTGATCTTGCGGAGCTTGGTTTACAGCCTGCTGCGCAGATTGTTGTTGCGTGTTGCGTGGCTCGCGTGGTTCACGCGGTTCGCTGCGTGGCTCCCGAGGTTCGCGCGGTTCACGTTGCTGCTGGCCGCCGCGTGGTTCGGCGGGGCGGCGTGGTTGTTGCTGGTTGTTTGGCGCGCTCTGGTTGCTGGCTTGATTGTTTTGGCCGCCACTTGCTTGCTGTTCTTCGCGTCGTGGACGGTTGTTGCCACCACGGCCGCCGCTACTGCGACGCCGCTCCTGACTTGGGCGCTGACGCTCCTGGCTGGGTTCGCGTTCTTCGCGCCGGCTTGGTTGGGGGGGGGCGGACTCTGCGCTTTCAGGTGTGCCGAACAGCGAAGAAAACAGTTGGCGGATGAAGCCGCCGCTGCGTTTTTCCGGCGCTTGCACGGTGTCGCGCGGCGTGATCACGGGCGGTGCGGGGCGATCATTGGCGCCGACGCGAACGAGCGGTGTTTCGCCAGACAGGCGCGGTTGATTGAGTGGCAGAGGTTCGCTTTGCGCGGAGATTTCATGTGCGAGCTCATAGCTCGCTTTGTCATTGATCTGATTATCGTCGCTGCGCACGCGCGTGACTTCGTAGCGCGGTGTTTCGAGCGTGGTGTTGGCGATCAACATAATGCGCACGCCCTGGCGTTTTTCGATGCGGATGATGTTTTCGCGCTTTTCGTTGAGCAGGTAAGTGGCGACGTTCACCGGCAACTGAACGTGGATACGTCCGGTGTTGTCTTTCATCGCTTCTTCTTCGATCACGCGCAGGATGGAGAGGGCGAGTGATTCGACGTTGCGAATGCTGCCAAGGCCGTTGCAACGCGGGCAACTGCTTTGGCTCGATTCGCCGAGTGAGGCGCGTAGGCGTTGGCGCGACATTTCGAGCAGGCCGAAGCGCGAGATACGGCCCATCTGCACGCGGGCGCGGTCATTTTTGAGCGCTTCTTTGAGGCGGTTTTCCACTTCGCGCTGATTGCGCGCCGGCGTCATGTCGATGAAGTCGATGACGACCAGACCACCGAGGTCACGCAAACGCAATTGACGGGCGATTTCGTCAGCGGCTTCGAGGTTGGTTTGCAGCGCGGTTTCTTCGATGTCACCGCCCTTAGTGGCGCGGCTGGAGTTGATGTCGATGGCGGTCAGCGCTTCGGTGCGATCGATGACGATGGCGCCGCCCGAGGGTAGACGCAGTTCGTGCTGGAACGCGGCTTCGATCTGGCTTTCGATTTGGAAACGCGTGAAGAGTGGCGTTTCTTCCTGATAGAGCTTCAGCTTGCTGAGGTGCTGCGGCATGATCTGCTGCATAAATTCATGCGCGCGATGATAGGTCGCTTCGTCATCGATCAGCAGTTCGCCGATGTTGGGGCGAAGGTAGTCGCGGATGGCGCGAATGATGATGTCGCTTTCCTGATAGATCAGCACCGGTGCTTTGCCAGCTTCATTGGCCGATTCGATGGCTTTCCACAGCCAGACCAGGTAGTCGAGGTCCCACTGGATTTCTTCGGCGCTGCGGCCGATGCCAGCGGTGCGCACGATGACGCCCATGCCTTCGGGGACGTCGAGCTCGCTCATGGCTTCGCGCAGGTCGCTGCGTTCTTCACCTTCGATGCGGCGCGAGATGCCGCCTGCGCGCGGGTTGTTAGGCATCAGTACCAGATAGCGTCCGGCGAGACTGATGAAGGTGGTGAGCGCGGCACCTTTGTTGCCACGTTCTTCCTTGGCAACTTGCACCATCAGTTCCTGACCTTCCCTGAGGGCGTCGCGGATTTCGACGCGTTTGCCGGCTTCGGCAGGAGTGTGGAAGAGGGCGGGCGTGACTTCTTTCAGCGGCAGAAAGCCGTGACGATCGGAACCGTAATCGACGAAGGCGGCCTCCAGGCTGGGCTCAACCCGGGTGATACGGCCTTTATAGATATTGGATTTTTTCTGCTCGCGTGAAGGTGTCTCGATGTCGAGATCATAAAGATACTGGCCATCAACCAGTGCAATGCGCAGCTCTTCCGGCTGCGTCGCGTTGATCAACATTCTTTTCATGTTCGGCAATCCTTATCAAACAACCACGGACGCGGCACTGGAAATGCGGAACACCGGCCACAGCAGCAGGTCTGGGTAACAGGGTCTCCTTGGGGAAACAAGCTGTATTCATATCCAGTCCGTTGTCTTACGTTGCGGTTCGGGTTCCGCGTCTGCCAGCGCAGACACGTCGGTGATCCAGTTAGAGTCGACGACCTCGCTTCTCTGGGCGCAGTCGCCTGAAACTTCTCGCCTTGCTTTTGCTCCTGGCGTTGCCAAGGTTGTCGGCCTGTCTGTGAGTGACGGACCGCTGGCGCAGGCCGACGTAATATAGCAATGATCCTATGGTGATTCAAACAGTTATCTGTCTTGCCAGGTAGCCATTGATCGCGCATGATGAGCCCCATGAAAGAAGGCAGGGAAGAAGTCGGTCCACGACTCATCGAAGTCGATCACGCCCGCGACGGACAGCGTATCGATAATTTCTTGACGGCTCTGCTTAAGGGCGTGCCACGCAGTCACATCTATCGTTTGCTGCGCACCGGACAGGTACGGGTGAACAAAGGGCGTATTCGCGCGAGTTATCGGGTGCAGGAAGGCGATCAGATTCGCTTGCCGCCGGTTGCAACCGTCGAAGCTGCGCCGCCACGTATTGCCGCCGGGCTGGTCGCGAGCCTGGAGCGGGCGATTCTCTTTGAAGATGACGACATCCTCATTCTCGACAAGCCGGCGGGGCTCGCGGTGCACGGGGGCAGTGGTCTTCGTTTCGGCCTCATCGAAGTGCTGCGGGAATTGCGCCCAGATCAGACAAATATCACGCTGGTTCATCGGCTTGATCGCGATACTTCGGGTTGTTTGTTGATTACGAAGAGTCGTCGTTTACTACCTGCGCTCACTGAGCTCTTTCGTCGCCATGAGGTCGAGAAGCGTTATCTCACTTTGCTGCGCGGGCGCTGGAAGGGTGGCGCGCGCACGGTGCGTGCGGCGCTGACGCGCGGGCGTTTGCAATCCGGCGAGCGCATGGTGCAGGCCGATGAGGAAGACGGACGCGAAGCTGAAACTCGATTTACGCCGGTGAAACGTTTGCCCGGCGCGACGCTGGTCGAAGCTGCGATTCGAACTGGCCGCACCCATCAGATCCGCGTTCATGCGGCGGCCATCGGCCATCCGGTGGCGGGAGATGATAAATACGGCGATGCCGAATTTAATCGCGTCATGGCGCGCAAAGGGCTTAAGCGGATGTTTCT